>JALWCD010000001.1:0-2943 GCA_027036915.1 Thermodesulfatator sp.
TCAAACGTCCGGCCACGGTGGCCCTTTTCGCCGGCCACTCCCCTCTTTCGGGCCGGATCGGTCTCCGGATCGCGCCGGAGATCATGCCCTGCGGGGTCTGCACCTCCTCCGGAAAGATCGGCCACAGTCTTTCTTTTGGCCGGGCGGAGGCCGTCTGCGTCCTGGCCCGGGATACCGCCCTGGCGGACGCCGCAGCCACGGCCCTGGCCAATCTGGTCAAGGGGCGCAGGGCCCTGAAAAAGGTCCTGGCGCTCGCCGAAGAGATCCCGGGTCTTCTGGGGGTGGTCGTCGTCGCGGGAGGGGAAATCGGAGCCCGCGGGCCCGCGGTGGAACTGGTGGCCCTATGACCGGACTCTACCGCGTAACCCTCTGGGGAGCCGCGGGCAACCTCTTCCTGGCCCTCCTCAAGATCGTGATCGGCTGGTGGGGCCGAAGCCAGGCGGTCCTGGCCGATGGTCTTCACAGTCTTTCGGATCTGGCCACGGATTTTCTGGCCCTCCTGGGACTCCGCTACGGTAACGCACCCCCGGACGAGTGCCATCCTTACGGCCACCGGAGGATCGAGACCCTCTCGGCCGTGATCATCGGTCTGCTGCTGGCGGCCACCGGCCTCAGCCTCATCGTAAAGGCCCTGCTTTCCCTGAAGGCCTGTCCGTCAGGCTCTCCCCTTCCCCTCTGGGTCCTTATCCCTCCGGCCCTCTCCCTGATCCTGAAGGAGGCCCTTTACCGCCTCACGCTCCGGGTCGGTCTTAAGGCCGGTTCACCGGCCGTGGTGGCCAACGCCCATCACCATCGCTCCGACGCCCTGAGCTCCCTTCCGGCCCTCCTGGGAGCGGGGTTTGCGGCCTGGCGCCCGGAGCTAGCCTTTTTCGACCCGGTGGGCTCCATCCTGGTCTCGCTTTTCATTCTCAGGGCCGCCTGGGGCATCATTAGACCCGGTGTCACGGAACTCTGTGACGGGGTGGAGGCCTCCGAGGCCCGCAGGATTCGGGAGGAGGTTCTCGGAATAGAAGGCGTGCGTGACGCCCACCGGGTGCGGGCCCGCAAACATGCCGGCCACACCCTGGTGGACCTCCACATCCAGGTGGACCCGGAGCTATCCGTGCGCGAAGGGCACCGGATCTCCCAAAAGGTCAGGGAAACCCTGCTCGCCCGTCATCGCCGAATCATCGACGTGGTGGTGCACCTTGAACCTTACGAAGGCTCTAGCCCGGAGGCCAGCCCATCTCCCGGCCGCCCAGGAGATGGAGGTGGAGATGAAAAACCGTCTGGCCGGCCATCGGCCCGGAGTTAATGACCAGACGATACCCCCGGGTGGGATCCTTGGCCGGAGAAAGCTCCAGTTCCTCGGCTATCCGCCGGGCCACCCAGAAAAGATGCCCCACGATCTCTCGATCCTCTTCGGACATTTCATATATTCCGGCCAGATGTTTTTTGGGGATGATCAGGATGTGGGTGGGGGCCACGGGATTGATATCATGGAAGGCGTATGCCCGATCGTCTTCGTAAACCTTTTTAGAAGGAATCTCGCCCCTTAAAATCTTACAAAAAATGCACTCTCCCATCTCGGCCTCCTTCACCGGGACTTTCTGAAGTTATTACCGAATTTTCCCCTCAAGATCAACCGGAGGAATTTGCCGCCCGGCAAATCCGGTCTTATTTTAAGGGTAAGGAGGTTCACATGCGGGAAGCCCTGCTTTACGATCGCCTGGAAGGCGGAGAGGTAAAATGTCATCTCTGTCATCATCGCTGTCGAATCCCTCCGGGAAAGACCGGTCTTTGCGGGGTGAGAAAAAACGAAGAAGGCGTACTTTACAGTCAGGTCTATGGTCAGGTCATCGCCCGCCATGTGGACCCCATAGAAAAGAAACCACTCTTCCACTTCCTCCCCGGAACCTTAAGTTACTCCGTAGCCACGGTGGGATGCAATTTCCAGTGTGATTTCTGTCAGAACTTCGAGATCTCTCAGTTCCCCAGGCACTACGGTTACGTGACTGGGGAGACCATGAGTCCGGAAAGAGTGGTGGAGGAGGCCCTGCGCTCGGGTTCGCGTTCCATCTCTTATACCTACACGGAACCCACGGTCTATTTCGAGTTCGCCCTGGATTGTGCCCGGCTGGCTTCCGAAAAAGGACTCAAAAACGTCTTTGTCTCCAACGGTTACATGACACCGGAGGCCCTGGAGGCCATTTACCCTCATCTCCACGCGGCCAACATCGATCTCAAGGCCTTTCGGGAGGACTTCTATCACCGCCACTGCCGGGCCCGTCTGAAACCGGTCCTTGAGACCCTGAAGCACCTCAAGCGTCAGGGAGTCTGGGTCGAGGTCACCACCCTCGTCATTCCGGGTGAAAACGACGACCCGGAGGAATTGCGAGAGATAGCCCGTTTCATCAAAAATGAACTGGGAAGCGAAACCCCCTGGCACGTCACCCGTTTCTACCCCACCTACAGGCTTCTCACCCGTCCTCCTACCCCCGTCGAAACCCTGCAAAAGGCTTACCACATCGGCCGTGAGGAGGGCCTCAAATATGTCTATACGGGGAACGTCCCCGGCGATAAGGGGGAGAACACCTATTGCTGGTCCTGCGAGAAACTCCTCATCGAGCGCTACGGTTTCCGTATACTCAGGAACGAAATCACGGGCGAGGGCACCTGTCCGGAGTGCGGAGCACGTATAGATGGGCTCTGGTCCTGAAGAGATCATCCTTCTGGATCACGGAAGCGGAGGGCGGGCCACCCATCGTTTGATCCGGGAGGTCTTCCTCGGGGCCTTCTCCGGAGAGAAGGCCTTACTCGACGCCGCCTGCCTGGAGATAAAAGAAGAGGCCCTGGCCCTTACCACCGACAGCTTCGTGGTGGACCCCATTTTTTTTCCGGGAGGGGACATCGGATCGCTGGCCGTTCACGGCACGGTGAACGATCTCGCCATGGTGGGAGCGG
>JALWCD010000001.1:2953-5417 GCA_027036915.1 Thermodesulfatator sp.
AACCCCTCTATCTCGCCTGCGGGTTTATCCTGGAAGAAGGCCTGCCGCTTGAGGATCTGCGCCGGGTCGTGAGCTCCATGGCCGGGGCGGCCTGGAGGCTGGGCGTAAAGATCGTCTGCGGGGACACCAAGGTCGTCCCCCGGGGCAAGGGCGACCGCATATATGTAAACACCACCGGCCTCGGACGCATTTTGGTCTCCCCGCCCCCTCATCCCGAACGCATTCGGCCCGGGGACGAAATCCTGGTCTCCGGAACCATAGGGGAACACGGTCTGGCCGTCCTGGCCGCCCGGGAGAGTTTACCTTTAAGAGGTCTTCAAAGCGACTCCGCCCCGGTCTGGCCCCTGGTCAAGGCTTTGATAGAAGAACTTGGCCCGGCTCTCCATGCCCTGCGGGATCCCACCCGCGGAGGGCTGGCCACCACCCTGAACGAGCTGGCCGAAGAAGCCGGGCTCTCCATGGTGATCGAGGAAGACGCCCTTCCCATAAGCCCGGCCGTCCGGGGAGGCAGTGAGATCCTGGGGCTCGATCCCCTTTATCTGGCCTGTGAGGGCCGTTTCGTGGCCGTGGTGGAGGACGGGGCCGGGAAAAAGGCCCTTGAAATCCTCCGGGAATTCCCCGAGGGCCGTAGCGCCCGGATCATCGGCCGGGTGCAGGCGGAGCCCTCCGGACCCCTGGTCGTTCTTCGCACCCGCATAGGGGGCGAACGTATTCTGCCGGTGCTGACCGGGGAGCCTCTGCCCCGCATCTGCTGAGCCCGGCTATTGAAGAGCCCGGTTTTCGGAGTTAAAAACCCAGGAAAAACCTCAGGAGGACCAGAGAAGATGGCCACACTTTCGCCAGAGGAGGCCCTGACCTATCTCAAACGCGGCACGGTAGACATCGTGGAAGAAGAGGAACTGCTGGCCAAACTCAGGCGCTCCGCGGAAACCGGCCGGCCTTTAAGGGTCAAGGCCGGCTTCGACCCCACGGCTCCGGATCTTCATCTGGGGCATACGGTTCTCCTGCGCAAAATGCGGCATTTCCAGGACCTGGGCCACGAGGTCTATTTCCTCATCGGAGACTTTACGGCCATGATCGGTGATCCTTCCGGCCGCTCCGAGACCAGACCCCCGCTCACCCGGGAGCAGGTGCTTGAGAACGCCAGAACCTATGCCGATCAGGTCTTTAAAATCCTTGATCCGGAAAAGACCCGGGTGGTCTTCAATAGCGAGTGGATGAGCAAAATGACGGCCGAAGATTTCATTCGTCTCTGTGCCAGATACACCGTGGCCCGCATGCTGGAGCGCGAGGATTTCAAAAAGAGGTTTGAGGCCCATCGCCCCATTGCCATTCACGAACTGATTTACCCCCTGATTCAGGCTTACGACTCCGTAGCCCTGCGGGCCGACGTGGAGCTCGGGGGCACCGATCAGCTCTTCAACCTCCTGGTGGGCCGGGAGATCCAGCGGGAGTATGGTCAGGAGCCCCAGGTCATCCTGACCGTGCCCATTCTGGAGGGCCTGGACGGGGTCCAGAAGATGTCCAAGAGCCTGGGCAATTATGTGGGCATCACCGAGCCCCCTCAGGAGATGTTCGGAAAGCTCATGTCCATCTCGGATGAGCTCATGTGGCGCTACTATGAACTGCTTACCGACCTTCCTTTAGAAGAAATTGAAGCCCTGAAGGTGGCCGTGGCCGAGGGACGGAAGCATCCCAAGGAGGTCAAGAAACAGCTGGCCATGCTCATCGTGACCCAGTTTCATTCCGAAACCGCGGCCCGGGAGGCGGCCGAAGAGTTCGAACGGGTCTTCGCCCGGCGCGAGATCCCGAAAGACGCTCCCGAAGTGCGGGTCTCCCCGGGAAAGATCTGGTTGCCCGGTCTTCTCAAGGAGGCCGGCCTGGTGAAGAGCACCTCCGAGGGCAAACGCCTGGTGAGCCAGGGGGCCGTGAAGTTCATTGACGGGGAAGCCCTGCGGGAGGAAAATTTCGAATTTCAGCCGGGAGAATATCACCTTCGTATCGGCAAGAAACGTTTTCTCCGGATCGTGGTAAAGGCCTGAACCTTCATGGACTTCCGGCTGGGCGAGGTCATTCTGGCCCCTCTGGCGGGCTACACCCATTCCCCCTTCCGGAAACTTCTGCGTCGCCTCGGGGCCGACCGCACCTGGACGGAGCTCGTGAGTGCGGACATGATCCTCCGGAAGGGGCTTTCCGACCCCATCTTACTCTTCACACCGGAGGAAAGGCCCCTGGTAATCCAGCTTTTCGGAAACGACCCCGAGAAGATTTACCGGGCCGGAGAAATCGTGGCCCGGGAACTCAAGCCCGATGGCCTGGATCTCAATCTGGGCTGCCCGGTGAGAAAGGTGGCCTCGCGAGGGGCCGGGGCGGGGCTCCTCCGGGATCTCGCGCGTCTTTCGGCCTGTGCCGAGGCCCTGGTTTCGGCCGGAAAGGCCTATGGAATCCCGGTCTCGGCCAAGAT
>JALWCD010000002.1 GCA_027036915.1 Thermodesulfatator sp.
CCCCCACGCCCCAGATCGTGGCCATCCTTGAGGCCCTGATCCTGGCTCTGGAGAAGGGATTTAATCTTCCCGTGGTCTATAACACCGGGGGCTACGAAAAGGTGGAGATTGTTGAAATCCTTTCCGGGGTGGTGGATATCTACCTTCCGGATTTCAAGGTCTGGGACTCCGGGGTGGCCGAAAGGCTCCTCGGGGCCCGGGATTATCCCGGGGTGGCCCGCAGGGCCATAAAAGAGATGTACCGTCAGGTAGGGAATCTGGCTCTCGACGAAAGAGGCCTGGCGCGCAGGGGGCTCCTGGTGCGGCACCTGGTTTTACCCGGAGGCCTTTCCGGGACCTACGAGATCATGCGCTACCTGGCCGAAGAGATCTCTCCCGAGATCCACGTGAATCTCATGGGACATTATCACCCCGCGGGGGAGGCCTTTCGCTTTCCACCCCTTGATCGGCCGCTTTCGGTCAAGGAGTGGCAAAAAGCTCTCGACGAGGCCCAAAAGGCGGGCATTTTTAATCTCGACCGCACTCACCGGGCTTTACTTCCTCTAATTCTTCTTGACAATTCCGGTGCCAGGTAGTAATTACTTGCTGAACCAAGAATCTTGGAAAGGAGGAGGTTAATCATGCCCACGGTCGAGTACAAAGGGAAGACTTTTGAGGTGGATGAGGACGGGTTTCTGGTAGGTGGTATGGATGCCTGGTGTCAGGAGTGGGTGGAATACGTAAAGGAGCAGGAGGGTATTCAGGAGCTTACGGAGGAGCACTGGAAGGTCATCAAGGTGTTGCAGGACTATTACAAGAAAAACGGCGTGGCGCCCATGGTGCGAATCCTTTCTAAGGTGACGGGGTTCCCTCTCAAGAAGATTTATGAGCTCTTTCCTTCCGGGCCGGGTAAAGGGGCCTGTAAGATGGCCGGTCTTCCCAAGCCTACCGGTTGTGTGTAAGGGTTTGTCCTGGTTTTAAATAGGCGGCCTCTTTGTTGAGAAGGGGTCGCCTTGTTTTTGGTAATGGAGTTTGAAAGGGGTTAAATAGTTGTTATAAAATTTTTAAAACTTTAAAAAAGGAGGCGTGCTATGAGGAAGGTGTGGGGTTTGTTTTTGGTACTGGCTTTGAGTCTGGGGCTGGTGGGTCTGGCGCAGGCGGCCAGCCTCGAGTTTCACGGGGAGTTCGGGGTCAAGGTCCAGACCACCAATAACGCCGGGATCTTGACGAACTACAATGATCTTGAGACCTGGAACTCCAACGCCATGATGGGGTTTCTGTTAAATGATTGGGGTACGATTGGTGGGAAAAGGGCCTGGTTCGCTTCTACGGACCGCACTGCCCTGGGTGATGCCTGGGATGCCGGGATCACGGTGGACGAATTCAACGGAAAGGATCTTGACGACACCTGGGCCTCGCTCCAGTTCCGGCTCTGGGCCGTGGCGCAAAGCGATGACGGCAAGATCAAGGGCGTGTGGGCCATGGAGGTGGGTTCTGTGAGTTTCGGAGAAGGGTTTGACGCTGAGGATCCGGAGTACGGCGGTCTGGATCTGCACAACGA
>JALWCD010000003.1:0-1291 GCA_027036915.1 Thermodesulfatator sp.
TCCTTGAACATCTCCGGCAACTTTCGGTTGACCGTAAAAGCCCCCGGGGATAAGCTTTGTGAAAAGTTTCCCGGAGGTCGGGTATGGAATTCGAGGCCGTGATAGGGCTGGAGGTGCACACCCAGCTCCTTACCGAAAGCAAGATCTTCTGCGGCTGCTCCACCAAATTCGGGGCTCCGCCCAACCACCATACCTGCCCGGTCTGCACCGGTATGCCCGGAAGTCTTCCGGTCCTCAATCGCCGGGTGGTGGACTTCGCCTTGAGGCTGGCCCTAGCCGTGGGGGCCAGGGTGAACCCGGTCTGCGTTTTCGCCCGCAAACACTATTTTTACCCGGATCTTCCGAAAAATTACCAGATCTCCCAGTACGAGGCCCCCATCGCCGAAGGCGGGGCCATCGAAATCGAGGTGGACGGCCGGCGCAAACGGATCGGCCTGGTGCGCATCCACATGGAGGAGGACGCCGGCAAACTCGTCCACGACGAAGCCCGGCCGGTCTCCTACGTGGATTTCAACCGCACCGGGGTGCCTCTTCTGGAAATCGTGAGTCAGCCCGACCTCCGGAGCCCCGAGGAGGCCGTGGCCTATCTCAAGAAGCTGCGCACCATTGTGCGCTACCTCGGGATCTGCGACGGCAACATGGAGGAAGGAAGCCTGCGGTGCGACGCCAACGTCTCCGTAAGACCCAGGGGCAGCTCCGAGTTCGGCACCAAGGTGGAACTCAAGAACATGAACTCCTTCCGGCATGTGGAGCGGGCCCTGCGCTACGAGATCAAGCGCCAGATCGGGTTGCTTCTCGATGGAAAACCCGTGATCCAGGAAACCAGGCTCTTCGACGAGGCCACGGGCACCACGCATTCCATGCGCGGGAAGGAGGAGGCCCACGACTACCGCTACTTTCCGGACCCGGATCTGATCCCGGTGAGGATCGACGAGGCCTGGATAGAGCGCGTACGGGCGGAGCTTCCGGAGCTTCCGGACGCCAAAAAGAGCCGTTTCATGGAGGAATACGGTCTTCCGGCCTATGACGCCGAAATTCTCACGGCCTCGCGGCCGCTTGCGGAATTTTTTGAGGCCTGTGTAAAGCTTTTCCCTCAGCCGAAGAAGGTCTCCAACTGGCTCATGACCGAGGTCCTGAGGGAGCTGAACCGCGAGGGCAAAGAGATCGACGAAACCCGTCTGAAGCCGGAACACGTGGCCGAGTTGCTGAAACTGGTAGAGGAAGGGGTGATCTCCATCACGGCGGCCAAGAAGATCTTTCCCGAGGTCTATGCCACCGGGGCCGATCCGCG
>JALWCD010000003.1:1301-3448 GCA_027036915.1 Thermodesulfatator sp.
GGAAAAGGGGCTCAGGCAGGAAAGCGACGAGGCCGCCCTTGAGGCCGTGTGCCGGGAGGTGCTTTCCGAAAATCCCGCGGAGGTGGAAAAGTATAAGGCCGGGAAGAAGGGCGTGATCGGCTTTTTCGTGGGTCAGGTCATGAGAAAGACCCGGGGTAAGGCCAACCCCAAGCTGGTGAACCAGATCCTCGCGAGGCTCCTTGAGGAATGAAGCGAGAGGAGATCATCCAGAAACTTAAGACCTATTTTGAGCCGCGGGAGCGCTTCCGCATGGTGATCCTTTTTGGCTCCGTGGCCCGGGGGAACATCAAGCGGGAAAGCGATGTAGATCTGGCGGTGCTTGCTGAACCCACCCTTTCCCTAAGAGAGCTTTTGCGTCTTATGGGCGAGCTTGAGGTTCTCTGCGGAAGAAGGGTGGATGTGGTTCAGCTTCCGGATCTCTGCGAAGATAAACCCGCGGTGGCCTTTGAGATCACCCGGGAGGGGGTGCCCCTCAAGATCGTTGACCGGGAGGAATGGCTTCGCCTGCGGGAGAGAATCTGGCATCATTATTTTGATACCGAGTATCTGCGGGAATTAAACTGGCGTTATTTTAAGGAAGCCCTGCGGAGGCGGCGTGCGGGAGCATCTTCTGCGCTTACACCACAACCTCCGGCAGCTTGAAAAGTTAAGGGCCGGCCCCCAAGGAGAGATTGAGAGGTGGGCGCTGCGATACGGGCTTTACGAAAGCATACAGATCATGATTGATCTCTGTTGCCATCTGGTAAACCGCCTGGAGCTCGGACCTCCGGAAAGTTATCGGGATTGTGTGAAGAAGCTTGTGGAGGCCGGGCATCTACCGGAGGATCTCGGGGAGAGATTGACGGACCTGGTTTATTTTCGGAATCTCCTGGCCCATGCCTACGTCAAAATAGATGACGCCGAGGTGCAGAAAAAATTGAATTATGTGGAGGACCTCTATCGTTTTCTTGAGGTAATGGAGGAGTATTTTTCATGAAGGTCTTTCAGCCCGCAAGTCCGGATCTCATCTGTGCCTGGCGCTGGACGGAGCGGGGGCTTTATCTCCTGGATCAGAGGCTACTTCCCTGGCGGGAAAAATACATCCTGTGTCGCACCTGGCAGGAGGTGCGCAAGGCCATCCGGGAGATGGTGGTCCGCGGGGCCCCGGCCATCGGGATCACTGCGGCCATCGGCCTGGTCCTAGGGGCCGAAAGGCTAAGGGCACGGACCCGGAAGGCCTTTCTGGCGGCCCTCAAACGGGTGGCCCGGGGGCTGGCCAGGGCCCGGCCCACGGCGGTCAATCTCTTCTGGGCCCTGGAGCGCATGGTCAAGCGGGCCGAAAATGAAACGGACGCCGGCCCTGGGGAGTTAATCGAAATCCTTCGGGCCGAGGCCCTTACCATCTGGGAGGAGGACCTTTCGGCCTGCCGGCGCATGGGACGTTTCGGGGCCGAACTCCTCCCCGAGGAGGGAGCGGTGCTTACCCATTGCAACGCCGGGGCGCTGGCCACCGGGGGCTATGGCACGGCGCTCGGAGTGATCCGGGCGGCGGTGGAGGCCGGAAAGAGGCTTTCCGTGCTCGCGGACGAGACCCGGCCCTACCTTCAGGGGGCCCGGCTTACGGCCTGGGAGATGAAAAAAGTCGGCATCCCGGTGGCGGTGATACCGGATGCCGCGGCCGGGTTTCTTATGGCCCGGGGAAGGGTGCAGGCCGTGATCGTGGGGGCCGACCGCATCGCGGCCAACGGGGATGTGGCCAACAAAATCGGAACCTACTCACTGGCGGTCCTGGCCCGGGAAAACCGGATCCCCTTCTACGTGGCCGCCCCTTCCTCCACCTTCGATCTCCGTTGTCCCTCGGGTGAGGCGATACCCATTGAGGAACGGTCCCCGGAAGAGGTCCATTTCTGTGGAAGCCTCAGGGTCACCCCTTTCGGGGTCTCGGCCGCAAACCCGGCCTTCGATGTGACGCCGGCCGAGCTCATCACGGCCATTATCACCGAGGAGGGCGTGATTCGTCCCCCTTATTCCCGGAATATCCCCGCGGTGCTTTCCGGTGAGGCTCAAACTACCTGAGGTCACGGTTTACCGGCTGGCCCTCTATCTGCGGGTCCTGGAAAAGCTGACCCGTGAAGGACGGGAAATCG
>JALWCD010000003.1:3458-5385 GCA_027036915.1 Thermodesulfatator sp.
CTACCTGGGGACCTTCGGGGTAAGGGGGGTGGGGTATCAGGTACGCTCTCTCGAACGCCAGCTGCGGCGTATTCTCGGACGGGACAGGCTCTGGCATCTGGCCCTGGCGGGCCTTAATGAACTGGGACAGGCCCTGCTGGCGGAGAAACGTCTGGCCGAAAAAGGCTTTCGGTTCGTGGCGATCTTCGACTGGCGGGAGGAATGGATCGGAAAGATCATAAACGAGGTCTACGTCTATTCCCTGGAACAGATGCCCTATCTGGTAAAGGAATCCGAAATAGAAATCGGGGTCATAACCCTGGGCGGACCGAAGGCCCACGAAATGCTCGAGGCCCTTTCGGCCGCGGGGGTCAGGGCCATCCTCAACCTCGGCCCGGAACCCCTTGAAGCCCCCCGTAAAGACTTTATCTTCCGCAATGCGGATCTCACCCTTTCCTTTGATCTGGTGACTTTCGCCCTGGGCTCGTACCATGGCGCGCTTCGTTGATCAGGTCAAAATCTACGTCAAGGCCGGCGACGGGGGACACGGCTGTGTGAGTTTCCGCCGGGAGAAATACGTTCCCCGCGGAGGGCCGGACGGCGGCGACGGAGGTCGCGGCGGGGATGTCATCCTGGTGGCCGACCCTCAACTCCACACCCTCTACGACTTTTATCATCGCGTGCATTTCCGGGCTGAAAACGGCCGTCCCGGCATGGGCAAGAAGATGACCGGCCGCGACGGGGAGGATCTCGTCCTGCGGGTTCCGGTGGGCACGGTGGTCAAAGACGCCGAGACCGGTGAGATCCTGGGGGACCTGGTGAGCCCCGGCCAGCGTCTGGTGGTAGCCCGGGGCGGAAAGGGAGGGCGGGGCAACGCCCGCTTTGCCACCCCAACCAACCAGGCCCCGCGCCACGCCGAACCCGGACGCCCGGGAGAGGAACGCTGGCTCATTCTGGAACTTAAGCTCATTGCGGACGTAGGACTGGTGGGGCTTCCCAACGCCGGAAAATCCACTCTCCTTTCCCGGATCTCGGCCGCCCGGCCCAAGATTGCGGATTATCCCTTCACCACCCTGCAACCCAATCTGGGGGTGGTGGTCCTTTCGGACGAACGCACCTTCGTGGTGGCCGACCTTCCGGGCCTCATCGAGGGAGCCCACAAAGGGGTAGGCCTCGGGCTCGAATTTCTGCGTCATGTGGAGCGCACCCGGGCCCTTCTTCACGTGCTGGACGCCAGCGCCGAGGACCCCCTCCGGGACTTCGAAGTGGTAGAGAAAGAAATGGCCCACTATCAGCCGGAACTCCTGAAAAAACCCCGGGCCGTAGCCCTGAACAAGATCGACCTCCTGGCTGACCGTTCTCGGCTGGACCCGGTACGAGAATCCCTTGAGAAGCGGGGGCATCCGGTCTATCTTATCTCGGCCGTAACCGGAGAAGGCCTGAAAGATCTTCTGGAGGGTCTCTGGCGATTGATAACCCGCGGGGAAACCTGAGAGCCCTCATGTTCGAGCGCAAAACTTACCTTTCCCGGGTGCGACGGCTGGTCATCAAGGTGGGCAGTGCTGTCCTGGCCGACGAGGAGGGGCTATCGCGGGCGGTGGTCGAAAATCTGGCTTCCGAGATCTCCCGTTTCATGCGCCAGGGCTACGAGATCGTCCTGGTTTCCTCCGGAGCCATCGCCTGCGGCCGCCGGAAACTCGATATCCCGGAGAGAAATTTTACCCTCCAGGAGAAACAGGCTCTCGCGGCTGTGGGCCAGAGCGCCCTCATCCAGGCTTACGAAGAGGCCTTCTCCCGCTATGCCCAGCCGGTGGCCCAGATCCTTCTCACCCGGGAGGATCTCGAAGATCGCCAGCGCTATCTCAACGCCCGAAACACCCTGCGTGTGCTTTTACGCTGGCGGGTGCTGCCCATCGTAAACGAGAACGACACCGTGGCGGTGGAAGAG
>JALWCD010000004.1:0-4244 GCA_027036915.1 Thermodesulfatator sp.
GCCCCGGGTCCGGGCGATGACCTGGGCCAGAGCCAGGGCCGTTCCGCTCGGGGCGTCCTTTTTCATGCGATGATGGGCCTCAACGATCTCTATATCAAAGTCCTCCCCCAGGATCTGTGTGGCAAGCTCAACGAGCTTGTAAAGGAGATTGATCCCCAGACTCATGTTGTAGGCCTGAACCAGGGGGAAATGTTTACGGGCCAGTTCATGAATCTCGCTAAGCTCCTCCTTGCTGAAACCCGTGGTCCCGATGACCATGGCTTTCTTGTAGCGGGCGTTGAGACGGGCGTGCTCAAGGGAGGCGGTGTGAAAGGTGAAATCAATGATCACGTCGCCCTTCTCAATGACCTTCTCCAGAGAGTCCTCCACCACCACCCCGGTCCTTTCCGGAAGCCCCAGGCTCTCGGCCACGTCCTTTCCCACGGCCCTGCTTTCCGGGTGTTCGAAGGCCGCCGCAAGTTCAATGCCTTCGGTCTTAAGGATGTTGCGAATGATGGTGGAGCCCATACGTCCGGCCGCCCCGGCCACGATGGCTTTAACCATCCCGCGCCTCCTTTCCTAGTTTGTTTCGTATCATTTTCAGCAAAGTCTCCGCCAGTTCAAGGGCCCTTTTCGCCTCCCAGCGGGAAAACACTCGACTGGGAATGCCCCCGGGAAGGACATACAGGCAAGATGATATCGCTCGCCCTCAAGGTTATAGCGGGCGTCGGAAAGATCGTCTTCGGCCTGAAGGAACCACCGCTCCCAGTCAGGAACCCTCTCTCTCATAGATGAGCCGCGCCTCTCTAAGGGCCCTCCTGAAGAAGGCCCGCTCCTTAAGCTCCGAAAGTTCCTCCGCAGTATAAACCAGAAGATCCGTGGGCACCCGGGGCCTCAAGGCAAGGTAATACCTCTCCCACCTCTTTTCAAAAGACTCCTCGCTCTCTACCTCTAAGATAAGGTCTAGATCGCTTCTGGCCCTCACCTCGCCCCAGGAAAAGGACCCTATAACCCAGGCCCTTTTTACCTCCGGAAGGGTGGGAAGCACATCCCGGAGACGCCTCACCTCCTCCTCCATCTCCTTCCGTCTCTTCTCCGCAAGGCCCCTGCGGTAGCCCATTAGACCAGCTTGTAGTCCGCGAGCACCGCCCGGAGCTTTTCCACATTGGCCTCGCTCATGGGGGCAAGCGGAAGCCTCACCGCGGCGCTCCCGATGCGTCCCATGAGGTGAAGAGCCGTCTTGGCCGGGACCGGATTGGTCTCAAGGAACATAGCCTTGAAAAGGGGATAGAGTTTGAAGTGCATCTTCCGCGCCTTCTCCCACTGCCCTTTAAGGCAGGCCTCCATGAAACGGGACATCTCCCGGGGTACGACGTTCGCCGCCACGGAAATGACTCCATGGCCCCCCAGAGCCATGAGGCTGAAGGCCGTAAAATCGTCCCCGGAAAGGACCCGAAACTTGTTTCCGCAGAGACGGAAAATCTCCGTGGCCTGCTTCATGCACCCCGTGGCCTCCTTGATCCCGATGATGTTCCGGATCTTAGCCAGCCGGGCCACGGTCTCCGGGGAAAGGCTCACCCCGGTGCGCCCGGGGACATTGTAAAGGATGATGGGAATGTTTACCGCTTTGGCCACGGCCTCATAATGACGATAGAGCCCCTCCTGGGTGGGTTTGTTGTAGTAAGGGGTCACCATGAGGACCGCGTCGGCCTTAAGTTCTTTGGCCATCCTGGTAAGCTCGATGGAGGCCGCGGTGTTGTTCGTGCCGGTCCCGAGAATGACCGGGATTTTTCCCTTGGCTTCCTCCAGAGCGATCTCGAAGAGCCGGGCCTTTTCCTCCTTAGTGAGGGTGGCCGACTCCCCGGTGGTCCCCACCACCACCAGACCGTGGGTCTTTTCCTTCAGATGCCAGCGCACAAGCTCCCGAAAACCCTCCTCATCCACCGAGCCGTCGTCCCTGAAAGGGGTCACGATGGCCACGATGGAACCCTTTATGTCCTCCGGGCCGAAGTTCTTACACTTTCTTCTTCCACACGGCATGATGACCTCCTTTTTCTTTATTTTCTCACGATGCTCCGCGGAGGGATCACCCCCGGCCCCGCGGTGACGTTGGGCAGGATCAGACTCCCAGGACCCACCAGGGTTCCGGGATTGGTCACACTGTTGCAACCGGTCTGCACCCCGTCCCCCAAAACGGCCCCCAGTTTCCGCAGGCCGGTATCGTAGACCTCGCCCTGCCACTGAATCTTGACGTGGCCCCGGGTAAGCTTGAGATTGGCGAGCTTGGTTCCGGCCCCGAGGTTCACCTCCCGGCCCAGGATGCTGTCTCCCACGTAGGCGAAGTGTCCAGCCTTGGCCCCGTCGAGAAAGACGGCCCTTTTCACCTCCGTGGTGTGCCCGATGACACAACCCTCCCCGGCAAGAACCTCGCCCCGGATATAGGCCCCCTGGCGTACTTCGGTCCCGGGGCCGATCACGGCCGGGCCGTAAAGGAGAGCCCCGGGCTCTACCACCACCCCGGGTGAAAGCTCGATCTCCCGGTCCATGAGAACCGCCCCGGCCATCACCACCGCGCCCTGAAGAACCTCTCCTTTGTGATAAAGAGAAAAGGACCGGTCTTCTTTGACCATCTCCACTTCGCTGAGGGGCACGCACTCCCCCTCACAGATCACCATCCCCTGCAAAAGAGGCTCCCGCAGGGGGATCCCGGAAGGCAGGGGCTTTAAGTGCTCCAGAAGATATTCTCGAAGGTGTTTTAGTACTTCCCAGACAAAAACACATTCTTCAAATAGCACCCGGTGACGCGAAAGCGAGATGATCCGAAAGAAATCTTCCGGTGTCAGCTTCATTTTCTTAGAACTTCGGAAAGAGGTTTTCCTACTTTTACCAGACCGAGCTCGGTTATTTCAAGCACCCTTACGGAGGTGTCGTGACCGCAGAGACGACAGCCATCGATCCGGAAGAGTCTGAGAATGGAGCCCGGGGGGAGGCCGTAGGCCGATGCGCTTCGGGCCGAAAGAAGAAGTTCCTTGGAGAGAACCATGGTGCAGTCCACGATGTGGCCCACGGCGTAGCCGCCGGCGGCCTCGGCCGAAAGTTCCTCGTGGGCGCTTCTTTTCTGGGATACGAAGACCGCGGTCTGGTGCCATTTCTTGCAGAAGGTATAAAGGGCCCGCACCACGCTGCGGGCCATCATTTCCCGTGCCTCGTAAAGTCCGGTCACGGAATCCACCACCGTGCGGCTCACCCTGTAGGTCCGGTAGATATGGGCCAGGGTGTCCATGAGGGTGGGGAGATCCTCCCGCAGGCGGTGGTAGCTTGCGGCGTCAAGCAGCACTATTCGGTCCTCGATGGTGGTGAAATCGATTCCCATGGCCCGGGCCCGCTCGGAAAGCCCCCTCACCACGAAAGGCGCCGGGGTCTCCACGGTCACGAAACAGACCCTCTCCCCCAGGGCGGCCTGTTTCACGGTAAATTGCTCGGCCATGAGGCTCTTTCCGGTATCCGGCATGCCGGTGAGATTGACCACCGCCCCCAGAGGTATCCCTCCCAGAGGTTTCCTTACGGGCTGGCCCTTCTCCCACGCTATCCGGAAAAAGAGTTCGTCCAGCCCGGGAACTCCGGTGGGGACTCCCTCAAGAGGAGGAGCTTTGGCCTCCGCCTCCGAAGGCCTCAGAATGGCTTCCTCAACGACTACCCTTTCTCGTTCCACCGGACTTCCTCAAAAATTTGACTTCCTGGTGCACCTGAATGTATCATAGATTGAAAAATCTCCCAAGGAGTTCCCGTTGCGGGAAAGAAGACGTTATCCCCGATTTTATTTCGACTGTGTGAAGGCCTTTCTTCCCGGGAAAAAACAGCCTTTTCCGGTAAAAAACCTATCTCTCAAGGGCTGTTTTATAGAAATGGACGATCCACCACCGCCTGGAAGTACTCTTTATTTTGAACTCGAGCTTCCGGATATCGGACGCATCCCGATCCGGGGCATGGTCCTCCACCAGGGCGGACTTGAGCCCCGAGGAGCCGGAATCCTTTTCCTTGAGATAGAAGACGAATTTCACCACGTCTACGCCAGGTTTCTGAAGGCCCTGCAGCTGATAGAGGAAGCCCGGAAACTCTACGACAAAATCCTTTCTTCCGAAGAATGAATCTTTTGAACCCTCTGGCTTTCCTTGTGGGACTTTGCCTGGGTAGCTTTCTGAATGTGGTCATCTATCGTCTTCCGCGGGGACTTTCGGTAATAAGACCCCGACCTTCCTGTCCTC
>JALWCD010000004.1:4254-5349 GCA_027036915.1 Thermodesulfatator sp.
ATCTTTCTGTCCTCACTGCGGACACCGGCTCTTCTGGTACGAAAACCTGCCCCTGATTTCCTACCTCTGGCAGCGCGGACGCTGCCGTAGCTGCAAGACTCCCATCGCTTTGCGCTATCCGCTGGTGGAACTGCTTTCCGGCGCTCTGGCCCTCTTCTTTGTCCTGCGCTACGGCCCAGGTCCCCAGGCTGTTATCCTCTATTTTTTCTCTTTACTTTTGTTGGCAGCCACATTCATCGATCTTGAACACCGCATCATCCCGGATGAAATCACTCTGGGAGGACTCCTCTGCGGGTTAGCTCTTTCTCCTTGGAATCCTCTGGTCAATATCAGAGAGGCCCTTTTAGGGGCCCTCTGCGGGGCCGGGGCCTTCTATCTCATAGGGGCCTATTACTTCTGGCTTAGGGGACGAGAGGGTCTGGGCGAAGGGGATTACAAATTCCTGGCCCTCATCGGAAGCTTCCTTGGCCCTCTGAATCTCCTTCCGGTGGTTTTTACCGCTTCCCTGTGGGGAATTGTTGGCGCTCTGATCCAGGCCCTCTTTAAAAAGAAAAAGATCTCCGGTGAACAGGCCCTGCCTTTCGGCCCTTTCTTAAGTTTAGGGGCCTTTTCGGTGGCCGTATTCCCGGGATTAAGAACGCTCCTTTTTCCGCCGATCTATTAGATAAGTGCTTCCCGGGATCTTTTTGACGTAGTGTTTTATCTGGGCCGCCACCGCGGCCACCTCTCCGTAATGTTCGAAGCGCCCTTTCCAGATGGGAACGATGGCGATGGAGACCGAGGGCCAGGGCATCCGGCAGAGCACCCCCTGCCTATCGGTGGTGATGAGACACCCGCGCTCCCGATCCTCAGGATCTATAAAATTCAGGACGAGCTGATCAAACTTTTGAATAATCTCCTGAGCCACCTTGTCCGCCACCTCCAGCGGAACCACGAAGACGAAATCGTCTCCCCCTACGTGCCCCACAAATCCCTGGGGTCCGGCATAATATTCCACCGTGTTAACCAGAAGCCGGGCCAGCATCCGGATAACCTCGTCTCCTCTCGAAAAACCATAGGCGTCGTTGAAGGGCTTGAAGTTGTCCAGATCCACGT
>JALWCD010000005.1 GCA_027036915.1 Thermodesulfatator sp.
ATTAAGAGCTATTTAAAGGATAAACTGGAAGAAATACAGGACCAGAAAATCCTGGTTGAACCCCATCGTCTAATATTCGAGGTAGTAGAAAGTCAACACATCAAAAATTACGATGTAGTGGAAAATTTTATCAAAGAACTCAAACAAAAAGGCTGTAAAATCGCTATCGATGACTTTGGAAGTGGTTATTCCAACCTGGAACGCCTTATAGGATTAAGGGTAGACTACTTAAAGATCGATGCCTCTCTTATCAGGCGGATTCCCGAGGATCAAACGGCAAGATTACTGGTGGAGGCCATCCTGCAATTCGCCCGTCGGGTGGGGATCCTTACCATCGCCGAGTTCGTGGCCGATGAAAGGATTTACAGGGCGGTGAAGGACCTGGGAATCGACTACGCGCAGGGTTATTTCATCGGGCCCCCTGACCCCATCGAGGTGATTCGGGAAAAATATCTTTAAGCCGCGGCCACGGCCTCGCGCCGCCCGCAGCACTTCTTGTACTTCTTGCCGCTTCCGCAGGGACTCACCACTCAAGCCCCAGACACCAGGGCACCTCCTCCGCTTGGATGAAAGACCCCCTGCCATCTCTTGACCCTTTCAAGGACTCACGGCGTTCCTCCCGCACCTCAGGTCCCCGGTCCGGATGATCGAGGACCTTAAGCGGCGTGTTACAAGTTAATCCTCAATACATTTTATAATTTCCAGATCTTTCCTTAAAAACTGATTTACAATAGTGTTTATTTCCAAGTTCTTTTTTAAGGCAAACTTTTCAAGCTCTTCTAATATGTCGCGTTCTAAATAAATCGGAATATAAAATTCGGCATCAGGATGGTAAAATTTCCCTCTCTCCCCTTTAGAAAAGTCGTATTCTTTTTTCATTTTAAAGCCCCTCGTTATACTGTTTTATTTCTCTTTTCGTTGCTTTTCTAGCCGAAATTATCCTTATTTTACAGGAATTTTCGCCTATTTGTTCGAAAGTATGAACAACAACCAATAAAGTTCCATTTATATCCATACCTAAAGTAATCCAGCGATCTTCTTTTTCACTATGTTCTTCATCGTAAATGGATAAAGCGTTAGGATCTTTAAAAATTGTACAGGCTCTTTCAAAGGAAACCCCATGTTTTTGAAGATTAACCTTTGCTTTTCGGGGATCCCATTCAAAATAATAACGCATTAAGCTTTTCTAACACCCCTTAAGCCGCGGCCACGGCCTCGCGCCGGCCGCAGCACTTCTTGTACTTCTTGCCGCTTCCGCAGGGGCAGGGGGCGTTGCGCCCGATCTTCTGCCGGCGGATGGGTTCCTGCCGGGGGCGTTCGGCCTCCGCGGCCTCCTCACCCCGTCCGTAACGCAGGCGCATCTGCCGCCGCCTCCGTTCCTCCTCCAGACGCCTGACCTCGTCCTCCTGGACCACCTGGACCCGATAGAGATAGGAAAGCGTCTGATGCTTGATCCGTTCCAGAAGATCCGTAAAGAGCTCATAGGCCTCCCGCTTGTACTCCTGAAGAGGGTCCTTCTGTCCGTAGCCCCGAAGCCCAACGCTCTCGCGCAGGTGGTCCATGGTGAGGAGATGGTCCTTCCATAAGACGTCGATGGTCTGAAGGAGAAACATCTTTTCGAGATGGCGCAAAAGCTCCGGCCCGATCTCTTCTTCCTTTTGACGATAAACCGCCAGAGCCTCTTCCTTAAGCTTTTCGGCCAGTTCTTCGGCCGTCTCCGGAGGAGAGGCCAGGTCCGGAGAAAAACCGAAGATCGCCCGGAAACGTTCGGTCAGGCCCCGGAGATCCCATTCCGAAGGAGGCCCTTCTTCCCGAAATTCCTCCACCAGCCCCTCGCAAACATCCGCGATCATGTCCAGGATCCAGTCCTTCACCGTGTCACTGGCCAGGATCTCGCGCCGCTGCTTGTAGATGGTCTCCCGCTGAAGATTCATCACGTCGTCGTATTCCAGGAGGTGTTTCCGGATCTCAAAGTGGTGGGCCTCAACCTTCTTCTGGGCCTGCTCTATGGCCTTGGAGAGCCAGGGATGCTCAATGGGTTCGCCCTCCTCCATGCCGAGCTTGTCCATGAGGCCCTTGATCTTATCGGAGCCGAAAAGGCGCAGGAGATCGTCCTCAAGCGAGAGGTAGAAACGCGAGGATCCGGGATCGCCCTGGCGTCCGGCCCGGCCCCGAAGCTGGTTGTCAATGCGGCGGGACTCGTGCCGCTCGGTCCCGATGATGTGAAGCCCGCCGAGGGCCTTGACCTTCTCGTAGTCGGCCTGACACTGGCGGACCTTCTCGTAGAGGACCTCGGCCCAGCGCTCGGGATACTTCTCCGTGGGGTCGCGCCCCTCCCGGGCCATGTTTAAGGCCTCGTGCCAGGCCCGCTCGTCAATCTGGGAAAGGTCGTAGCCCTCACGCTCAAGCTCCTCCCGGGCGAGCCCCTCGGGGTTTCCCCCCAGCAGGATGTCCACCCCGCGGCCGGCCATGTTGGTGGCGATGGTTACGGCATGGGGACGTCCGGCCTGGGCGATGATCGCCGCCTCGCGCTCGTGATACTTGGCGTTCAGCACCTGGTGCGGGATCTTTTTGCGCCGGAGCATCTTGGAGAGGCGCTCGCTCTTTTCTATGCTCGTGGTCCCCACCAGCACCGGGCGCCCCTTGCGGTAAAGCTCCTCGATCTCCCGCACCACGGCCTCGAACTTCTCCCGCTCCGTGCGATAGACCACATCCGGATAATCGATGCGGATCATGGGTTTGTTGGTGGGAATAACCACCACGTCGAGATCATAGATCTCCTTGAATTCCGCGGCCTCGGTCTCGGCGGTGCCGGTCATGCCGGCGAGCTTCTCGTACATGCGGAAGTAGTTCTGGAAGGTGATAGAGGCCAGGGTCTGGTTTTCGGACTCGATCCGCACCCCTTCCTTGGCCTCGATGGCCTGGTGCAGACCGTCGGACCAGCGGCGCCCGGGCATGAGCCGCCCGGTGAATTCGTCCACGATGATCACCTGCCCGTCCTTAACGATGTAGTCCACATCCCGGTGGAAGAGATGGTGGGCCCTAAGGGCCTGATGGATGTGATGCACCAGGTTCACGTGCCGGGGGTCGTAAAGATTGGGGATTCCGAGGAGTCGCTCCACCTCGGCCACCCCTTCCTCGGTAAGGACTACGGTCTTGGTCTTCTCCTCAATGGTGAAGTGAACGTCTTTTTTGAGCTTTCGCACCAGTCTGTCGATCTCGTAGTAGATCTCGGTGGATTCCTCCGAGGGGCCGGAGATGATGAGCGGGGTGCGGGCCTCGTCGATGAGGATGGAGTCCACCTCGTCCACGATGGCGTAGTAGTGCTCGCGCTGGACCATGTCCTCCAGGGAATACTTCATGTTGTCGCGAAGATAATCAAAGCCGAACTCGTTGTTGGTGCCGTAGGTGATGTCGCAGGCGTAGGCCTTCTTGCGCTCGGCATCCTCCAGGCCGGAGACGATGACCCCCACGGAAAGCCCCAGGAACTTGTAAATGGCGCCCATCCACTCGGCATCCCGTCGGGCGAGATAATCGTTTACCGTGACGATATGCACCCCGCGCCCGAGAAGGGCGTTGAGATAGGCCGGAAGGGTGGCCACCAGGGTCTTTCCCTCCCCGGTCTTCATCTCGGCGATCTTGCCCTGATGGAGCACAATCCCGCCCATGAGCTGGACATCGAAATGCCGCATGCCGAGGACCCGACGGGCGGTCTCTCTGACCACGGCAAAGGCCTCGGGAAGAAGCTCATCCAGCGTGGCCCCGCGGGAGAGTCGTTCCCTGAACTCCGTGGTCTTGGCCGCAAGCTCGTGGTCCTTGAGCCTGCGCATCTCGGGCTCAAGCGCATTGATGCGCTCCACGATGGGCCGGAGCTTTTTCAGCTCCCGCTCGTTCTTGGTCCCTACGATTTTGGCTGCAATCCTGGTGAAAAGTCCCATGGCTGATCCTTATCTCAATTTGAGTTCATGGCGTAATTTTTCAAGGTGTTGCATTAAGGAACGGGCAAGGAGTTGGGATAGACGATGAATCTCTACCCCAACAATTTCTCCCTCTGGCCCATATTCTATTCTTATATTTTCCGCCACTTCCTCGGAGTCCACCGCCGGAAGGTCCGAAAAACTCAGGTAAAAAATATCCGTTTCAGGATCATGCCAGAATTTTACTTCAGGCGTAGCCACCTTTTTCCCTCCTTAGAGGCAATTTCACGCTCTATTTTGCGACACGGATATACAGTAACAATTTTTACGCCTTTTTCTTCTACGGTAAACACGACCACCAAGTGGATTTTGCTCCCGTAAAGTTCAATTTCTTTTATGGCCACCAGGGATTGGGTGTAAAAATCGTAAAAAATGTATTCCGGATCAAGGAGAACTTTTTCTATTTTTGAAGGGTTGATTTTGCGAAGTTCTATTTTAAGACGGGCATGTTCAGAATAAAAGACCTTCATTTTTAAGCCCCGGAAAGGTCGAGATCGGGGACGAGCAGCGAGGGACTTCCGGTATCCCCGTAAAAGGTCAGATCCGAGCCCACGGCCGAGACCCGGGAAAGGAGGTCGAAGAGATTTCCCGAGAGGGCCAGTCCGGCCACCGGCCTGGAACCTCCGGGCGCATGAAGGGCGCCGGAGACCCCCACGGAGAAGTCTCCGGAGACGGGGTCGGTGGTGTGCCAGCCCAGTATCTCGTAAACCTCAAAGACGCCGTTTTGGCGAAGACTTTCCGGGGATTCCCTTCCCGGAAGAAGATAGAGATTGGTGGGCGAGACCGCGGGCAGACTCTTGAAGGAGGACCGGCGGGCGTTCCCGGGGGATCCTTCCCCCGCTCGCACGCCCCAGCGGGTGGCATAAAGAAAGGACGACATGGTGCCTTCCGAAACGAGCAGGGTTCGTCTCTGGGGAACCCCCTCGTCGTCGAAGGGCCGGGTCTCCGGCCCTCCGTCAAGGAGGCCGTCATCCACCAGATGAAGGTGCGGAGAAAAAAGACGCTGACCGAGCTTTCCGGACAGACGCGACCGTCCCCTGGCCACCTCGTCGCCACAGAAAGAAGAGGCCAGGGTTTCCAGGAGCGAGACCGCCACCTGCGGCGGAAAAAGGACCGCCAGCCGGCGGGAGGGCAGGCGTTCCGCCGAAAGAAGACCGGCCGCCCGTTCGGCCGCCCGGCGGGAAAGTTCGGCCAGATCGAGGGCCTCAAGTTTAGGGGCCTCCCGCCATTCCCAGGCCGAACGCTCTTCTTCGCCCTCCCGGGCGGTAAGAGAGATCAGGAAGGTGTAGCTCCCCCGGCGGT
>JALWCD010000006.1 GCA_027036915.1 Thermodesulfatator sp.
GCCCCGGCCCATGCTGGACAGTCCGGACTTCGATTTCAGCTTTTCCGGGCTCAAGACCGCGGTCCTGAATCTGGTGCGGTCCGGAGAGGAATTTCTGGTGCACGATCTCTGTGCGGCCTTCGAGACCGCGGTGGCCGAGGTTCTGGTGGCCAAGGCCCGGAGGGCCCTCGAGACCCTGGGGCTCAGGCGTGTGGTGGTGGCGGGCGGGGTGGCGGCCAACCGCCGGTTGCGCGCCCTATTCGAGGCCGAGGCCCGGAAAGAAGGTTTTGAGGTCCATTTTCCTTCCCCGGAGTACTGTACGGACAACGCGGCCATGGTGGCGGTCTCCGGATATTTTGAGTTTCAGGCCGGCCGCAAAGCCTCTCTTGAGCTGGATGTCTATGCCCGAAGTCGTTTCCCGAGATATTCCTTCTAGACCGCCGGGGCCGAAGGAACTCCTTCGTCGTCACGGTCTAAGAGCTCGAAAGTCGCTGGGGCAGCATTTTCTGGCCCGTCCGGAGGTGGCCCACCGTATCGTGGAGCTTGCGGATCTTTCAGGGTTGAAAACGGTGGTGGAGCTCGGCGCCGGCCTGGGACTACTGACCTTCGCCCTGGCCCGACATTTCCCCCGGGTGATCGCCTATGAACTGGATGAAAGGTTGCTCGAAATCCTGGAAAAGGAAGCCTTCCTGCCCCCCCGGGTGGAACTCCGGAGGGGAGATATCCTGCGGCTCGATTATCGAGCTCTTCGGGAGGAGATCGGCGCGCCCCTGGTCCTTTTCGGAAATCTGCCTTATTACCTTTCGAGTCGTCTTCTCTTCAGGCTTTACCAGGAACATTCGTCTCTCAGGGCCTGTGTCTTTATGTTTCAGCGGGAGGTGGCCGAGAGACTCCTGGCTCCTCCGGGTAGCAAATCTTACGGCCTCCTTTCCGTGCTTACGGCTCTTCTCACGCAGGCCCGGCGACTGCTCGTTCTTTCGCCGGGGCACTTCTATCCGCCGCCGGAGGTCTCCTCCGCGGTGGTGAGGCTGGTCTTTCGGGAGGTCCGGTGTCCGAAGAACCTTTTTCGGGTCCTCAAAGTGGCCTTCTCGCGGAGACGCAAAAAACTGCTGCGGAATCTGGCCACGGTGTGGCCCGAAGGGCCTCTCCGCGAGATCTTTCGGGAACTGGCCCTTCCCGAGGATCTCCGGGCCGAGGCCCTGGCTCCGGAAAAATACCTGGCCCTGGCCGCAAGGCTAGAGGCTTACGAAACGGTCGAGCAGGGTAAATAGGAGCTTCCGGGTGGTCTCGTAAAGGGCGGGCTTGCCCCGGATCTCCTCCGGCTTCTGCACGTAGGGCCCGGGCTCAAGATCTCCGGCCGAGTGTTTCAGCAGGTCTTCGGCCCCCTCCGGGGTCATCTCCAGATGGAACTGGAGGGCCAGGGCCCGGTCCCGGTAAAGGAAGGCCTGATGGCGGCAGGCCTCGGAGTAGGCCACGTGCAGGGCCCCTTCGGGAAGCCCGAAGGTCTCACCGTGCCAGTGGAAGGCCGGAAACTCCCCCGGAAGGTCCCTGAAAAGATGGTGCTTCCGGGCCTCTTCCGTGAGTTTGACCGGAAACCAGCCGATCTCCTTGTAGGGATTTTTGTTCACCCCGGCCCCCAGGATTTCGGCCAGGAGCTGGGCTCCCAGGCAGATTCCGAGGATTTTCACCCCGGCCTTGAGGGCCCGTTCGAGATAGGCCTTTTCCGCCCTGAGCCAGGGATATTCCTCCTCGTCATGGACGCTCATGGGGCCACCCATGACGATGAGAAGGTCCGGAAGATCTTCGGGCAGACTCTCTCCGGCGAAAAGATGAACGCCCTCCACAAGGTGGCCCCGCTCCCGGGCCCAATCGAAAATGGCCCTCGGGGTCTCAAAGGGTACATGCTGAAGATAGCGGCAGATCACGTTGCACCTCCCGGCTGGAAACCCCGGCGTATTTCTGGGCCAGGGCCTTGCGGGTAAGATAGGCCTCTCTCACCACCCGCATGTCCTCCACGAAGTGGGGCAGTTCCTCCAGGGTCAGGGCCTGGGGGCCGTCGCAGAGGGCCGTTTCCGGCCGGGGATGAAACTCCACCAGAACGGCATTGGCCCCGGCGATCACCCCCTGGGCCGCAATGTGAAAGATCTCCTGTAACCCGTCCGGGGCGGTCTGTCTCCGTCCCACGGAGTGGGTGGGATCCACACACACCGGAAGCCGGGTGAGCCCCTTGACCACCGGCACGTGGGCGAAGTCCACCAGATTCCGATGGGGCTCTCCCAGGTTGGTCTTGACCCCGCGGAGGCAGAAAATGATCTTGCGATTGCCTTCACTGGCGATGTATTCGCAGGCGTTAAGGGATTCCTCCAGGGTGATGCCCATGCCTCGCTTGTAGAGCACCGGAAATTCCGTCTGGCTGCCCACAGCCTTGAGAAGTTCGAAGTTCTGGGCGTTCCGGGTCCCTATCTGGAGCATTACTCCAGTGGGACGTCCGGCCCGCTCCAGTTCCTCGTAAATTTCTTCGATGTGGACCTCCTTGGTCACCTCCATGGCGATGCATTTGATACCGTATTTGCCGGCCAGCTCGAAGACCCAGGGCAGGCACTTGCGGCCGTGGCCCTGAAAGGAATAAGGGTTGGTGCGGGGTTTGTAGGCCCCCATCCTAGAGGTGGTGATACCCACCTCCTGCAGGGCCCGAAACATGGCCTCCACGTTCTCCGGGGTGTCCACCGCGCAAAGCCCGGCGAAGATATGAAAGGAATCCTGATCGAAGTAAAGCCCGTTATATTCAAAACCCAGGGCTTCAAGATCCTCCCGGTGCCGCCCGATGAGACGATATTTCTTGGAGACCCGCACCACCCGCTCCACTCCCGGGAGCCTTTCGATTTCTTCATCCGGGATGCGGGAGGTATCTCCGATGACATAGATTTCGATGACCTTTCTTTCTTTACCGGTGACTCCGGAGATTCTGGTCTGAACCCCCTGATAGTAATGCAGGGTGTTCAGGATCTGCTGAACCTCCGGCCCGGCGGGATCCACCTCGGGCTTGAGGATGATAATCATTTGCCTGCCCGCCTCCTTTAGCCTATATTTTTAACCCATGTTAGCCCTGCGTTTTCCAACTGTCAAAGTGTGGTTGCTGTTTTTCTTCCTGGGCTGGTTAGGGGCGGAGGCTCCGGCCCGGGAGATCGCCATCGTGGTGGATCGGCCGGCCTTCACCCCCATTCCGGTAAGAGTCCCGGAGATGAAAGGCTCCGGAGGATCGGCCACGGAGCTTACCCGCGTTCTGCGGAACGATCTTGAACTTCATCTCATCTTCCAGGTCCTCCGGGAACCCCCGCTCGAGGGCCTGCCCGCCAGGGAATATCTGATCTCGGGTAAGGTGGAGTCGCTCTCCCCGGTCCTTCAGCTCTATCTCGAACTTGCGGATCTTTTCGAGAGGCGTTCCCTTTTACGTAAACGTTTCCGGGGGCCGGCTGCGGCCGGTCGTTTCATGGTCCATCGTTTCGTGGATCAGGCGGTCAGGACCATGGCCGGGTTCCCCGGAGTGAGCTATTCCCAGGTGGCCTTTGTGCGACGCACATCCCGGGGAGACGAACTCTGTCTCATGCATTTCGACCATCATGGTCTGAGGGTGCTTCATCGGGCTTCCATTATTTTGAGTCCCCGTTTTTCTCCGGACGGCCGCCGTCTGGCCTTTGTAAGTTATCGGGAGGGGCGTCCGAAGATCCTGGTCCAGGATCTGGCTACCGGAAAGACCACGGTTCTTGCGGCCTATCCGGGACTCAATGCCTCCCCGGTCTGGCATCCGGACGGAAAACACCTGGTGGCGACCCTAAGCAAAGACGGTTCCCCGGATCTTTACCTCCTGGATCTCTCCGGAAGAATAGTAAAGAGGCTTACTCAGGGGAGCGGAGTCAACACCGGAGGCAGTTTTTCTCCGGATGGTCGTTATCTGGCCTTCGTCTCGGATCGAACCGGAAGCCCCCAGATCTATATCTACGATTTCGTTACCGGGGGGACCCGGCGTCTCACCTTTACCGGGCGTTACAACGTCTCGCCGGTCTGGTCTCCCCGTGGGGATCGTCTGGTCTTCGCCGGCTGGCGAAAGGGGCGTTTCATCCTCTTTACCGTGGATCCCGAAGAGGGGGCCCCGGTGGCCATAAGCGGGGAGGGGTCCTTCGAGGGGCCGACGGTGGCTCCCAACGGATTTTACCTCCTGGCTCGGGGACGCGGTCCCGAAGGGGAAGGCCTTTATCTCTTTCTCCTTAACGGCGCGGTCCGGAAACTTTATTTCCGCTCCGGCGCCCTGGTGGCCGTGGACTGGGGACCTCTGCCCTAGTGAATGAGTTTGCCTATCCGACGCCAGCGGATATCGAAATGCCGCGGATCCCAGGAAAAATAGATGAGAAAGGCCTTGCCCTTCACGTCCCTTAAGGGTACGAAACCCCAGAAACGACTGTCGTAGCTTTCGTCCCGGTTGTCTCCCATGACAAAGATGTGCCCGGGAGGGACCTTTACCGGCCCGAAGTTGTCCCGGGGGCTAACCCCGGGGGGATAGACGTGGGGATCGGTGTACTGGACATAGGGCTCATGGAGGGGTTTTCCGTTTACGAAAACCCTTTTGTTTCTTATTTCCACCACGTCGCCGGGCAGCCCTATGACCCGTTTGATGAAATCCAGTTTGCGGTTTTTGGGATAGATAAAGACCACGATCTCCTGACGCCTGGGGAGGCGCCCCTGGTAAAGGAAGGGTTTACGGGTGAGGGGGTTCTTTAGGCCGTAGACCAGTTTGTTGACCAGGATATGATCCCCGATGAGAAGGGTGGGGATCATGGAACCGGAGGGAATCTTATAGGCCTGAACGAAAAAGGTCCGGATGAAGAGGGCCAGAGCGAGGGCTAGGACGATACTTTTGACCCAGTCCCAAACCTTTTCCCAAAGATCAGACATAGGGGCCTCCTCAAATTCGCAGAACGGCTAGAAAGGCCTCCTGCGGAATCTCCACCTGTCCCAAGGCTTTCATGCGTTTTTTGCCCTCCTTTTGCTTTTCGAGCAGTTTCTTTTTACGGGTCACGTCTCCCCCGTAACACTTGGCAAGCACGTCCTTCCTTAGGGGGGGTATCCTCTCCCGGGCGATGACCTTGGAGCCGATGGCGGCCTGGATCACCACCTCAAAAAGCTGACGGGGGATCACCTCCCGGAGCTTGGAGACCAGCTCTCTTCCCCGGTAGTAGGCCTTTTCCCGG
>JALWCD010000007.1:0-2373 GCA_027036915.1 Thermodesulfatator sp.
GAAGACGTCACCTCCGTTCTCCACCACCACCTGGGAGGTGAGACCTTCGGCCAGGAATCGGCGTCCCACGGCTTCGGCGATGGCTCCGGCCACCGCGGCCATGGGGCCCACCCGGGCCGCCCGGGCGGCCGAAAGCATGACCCTTACGATCTCCGGGGCCCCGGGGTCCTCGGGAAGGGGTTTTAAGGCCGTGAGAAACTCCGGATGGGTCTGAATGTATCTTTCAAGGGGCGTTCGGACCTCGCGCACCACCTGCAGGCCTTCCAGGGAGAGGTCCCTTTCGGCCAGGATGGCCAGATCGGTTTCCCGATAGACCACCCGAAAGGCCGAAAGCCTTTCGCCGGGTTTGAGCCAGGTGCGGTAATGTCGGATCTCACCGGAGGTCACCGGCACGCCGTCTCACCTCTTCGTAATAATCGCCTCCGGCCGGAGGGTTGATTACGATGGCCGGGAAATCCTCCACCTCGAGTTCCCAGAGGGCCTCCGGGCCGAGGTCCTCGAAGGCGATCACCCTTGCGGAGCGGATCCTTTCGGAAAGATAGGCCCCGGCCCCGCCGAAGGTGGCCAGATAGACCGCCCGGTGACGCACGATGGCTTCCCGGACTTCCGGACCCCGGGGGCCTTTTCCGATGGTGGCGGCCAGGCCCAGGGCCAGAAGACGCGGGGTATAGGCGTCCATGCGGTAGGCCGTGGTGGGCCCGGCGGAACCGATCACCCGGCCCGGAGGGGCCGGACTCGGCCCCACGTAATAAAGGGCCTGGTTCTCAAGTTCCACGGGGAGGGGTTCCCCGGCCTCAAGGAGGGCGACCAGTCTGCGATGCGTGGCGTCCCGGGCGGAAAGGATCTTTCCGGAAATTAAGATCATCTCTCCGGGCCGCAAACTCAGAAGGTCTTCTCTTTTGTCCAGGGGAAAGACCAGCTTTTTTTTCACGAAAGAGCCTCCCTCCAGGAAAGCCTACACTGCTATTGTCGAAAGTTTTTTACTTGATTTTAACATTTTCGCCTCGGGATCCGCAAAGGATCGCCGGGAGAAGCAGGAAGTTTTTTGCAACCTTTACCGACCTGGAGTATCATATAAAATCTCAATGCTTGGAAAATTTTGAACCTGCAGGGAGGAGGAAGGTAAGATGGGTTTGATCGAAAAGATCGATCGGTCCCTTTCCATGTGGCAGAAGCTTACGGTGGTGGCCTTCTGTATCGTGGCCCTGGTGGTGGTGAACACGGTGGTGATTTTCGTTCTGCAGAAAAGGGTTGCGACCCTTCATAATCAGGCCCATTTGGCCGCCGAGGCCCTTGACCATCTGGACGACCTGGTGGCCGAACATATTCGCTGGAAGGTGAATCTTCTTACCGGGCTTTTGAACGAAGCCCCTCCCAAGATTCTGATTGACCCCTCTCAATGTCCGCTTCAGAGGTTTCTGGCTAATTATAAGGCCGAGAGTCCGGAAGAAAGGGAACTGGTGCAGAAGATCCTTGAGATGGATCGAAGGTTACATCTTTCCGGAGCCCGGATCGTAAAGATCCTGGCCGAGGAGGAAGACGTAGAGGCCGTCATTGGAATCTACAACGGAGAGGCCAATCCGGTTTCCAAAAAACTTCTTTTCACCCTGCTTCCCCGCTTACAGGAGCATCTTAAGGAGCGGATGGAACGTTTAAACGAGGAGGCGGAAAAGAGCATAAGTCTTCTGAAAAAGGTTTCTCTCCTTCTTAATCTCTGGCTGCTGGTTGGCACCATCCTGGTTTTTGTTTTTATCGCCGTGCGGGTGGGGAAAAGCCTTCGAGAGGTTCTTTCGGTGGTGGATCGTATGGCCCAGGGAGACTTTTCCTTTGAGATCCGGGCTTTTGGCCGGGATGAGATGGCCCAGATCCTTGCACATCTGGCGGGCATGGCTGAAAGCCTCAAGCCCCTGATCCGTAATACCACCGAGGCCTCACGAAACGTGGAGAAAGTGGCCCTCGATGTGGAGGGTCGGCTTGAGAAGGCCTTCCGTGAGGCCGAGGCGGCCGGAGAGCGGGCCACCCGGATGAAAGAGGAAGGCCGGGCTATTCTTCAGAGCGTGGAGGAGGAGGCCCAGGCTATAAATGAAATTTCCACCGCCATTCAGGAGATCAGCCAGAACACCACCCGGGCCAGCATGATCACCAAGGAAGCGGTGGAGAAGGCCCGCAACGCCCAGGAAATCATGCACCGGGTGGGGGATGCCTCGCAGGAGATCGAGGGGGTCATCCAGCTCATCACCAGCATTGCGGAGCAGACCAAGTTTCTGGCCTTAAACGCCACCATCGAGGCCGCCCGGGCCGGAGAGGCCGGCAAGGGTTTTGCCGTGGTGGCGAACGAGGTCAAGGAGCTGGCCCGGATCTTCTGCGTGATCT
>JALWCD010000007.1:2383-9968 GCA_027036915.1 Thermodesulfatator sp.
ATTCAGGAGATAGACCAGATCGCTTCGGCCATCGCGGCCGCGGTGGAGGAGCAGACCGCGGTTATCTCGGATATCGCGCAGAAGGTGGAGGATCAGAAGGGAGGAGCCGAGAAATTTGCCCGGGAGGCCGAAGAGGCCCATGAAGCGGCCCTGAAGACCCTTACCGGTATCAAAGAAAATCTGGAATCCATGAAAGAACTGGTGGAGACCGCCAAGGAGCTGGCCCAGACCGTCTCCCGGTTCAAGATCTAAGCATGCGCTACCTAAGCACGCGGGGGAAGGTGGCCCCCCTTTCGTTCAGGCAGACGGTTCTTTCCGGTCTGGCCGAAGACGGGGGGCTTATTTTGCCCGAGAGGGTCCCCGTGCTCTCGGAGAACGAAATAAGGCTCCTGCGGGATCTTCCGTATCAGGAACTGGCCTTTCGGATCTTCCGTTATTTCGTGGACGACATTCCGGAAGAGGATCTCAAAGGACTCATTCAGCGGGCCTACGCTACCTTTGATCATCCCGAGATCACCCCGGTGGTGAGGAAGGGGCCGGTCTGGATCTTGGAACTCTTTCATGGTCCCACTCTGGCCTTCAAGGACGTGGCCCTGCAGTTTCTGGGACATCTTTTCGAGTACCTCCTGGCCGAGCGGGGCGAGCGGATGAACATCCTGGGGGCCACCTCGGGCGACACCGGCTCGGCGGCCATCTACGGGGTGCGGGGTAAGAAGAACCTGGCCATCTTCATTCTGCATCCCCACGGAAGGGTCTCCCCGGTGCAGGCCCTGCAGATGACCACCGTGACCGACCCCAACGTCTTCAATCTCGCTATCGAGGGCACCTTCGACGACTGTCAGGCCATCGTGAAAGGCCTTTTTGCGGACCTGGACTTTAAGAAACGTTATCGTCTCGGGGCGGTCAATTCCATCAACTGGGCCCGGGTTCTGGCCCAGATCGTTTATTATTTCTGGGCCTACTTTCGGGTTACCGAGGCCGAGGGGGTGGAGAGGGTCCGTTTTTCCGTGCCCACCGGAAACTTCGGGGACATTTTTGCGGGGTATCTCGCGCGGCGGATGCTTTCCGGCCGCATAGAACGCCTGATCCTGGCCACCAACGAAAACGACATCCTCACCCGGTTCGTCAACCGAGGGGATTATTCCGTGCGGGAGGTGGTGCCCACCATCAGTCCCTCTATGGACATCCAGGTGGCCTCCAATTTTGAACGTTATCTCTACTATCTCTGGGGGGAAGATCCGGCCCGGGTGCGGGAGGCCATGGCGTGTTTCGGGGAAGAAAGACGCCTGGTGTTCTCTCCGGAGGAGCTGGAAAAGGTTCGGGAGGATTTTCTTTCGGCCTCGGTCACCCAGGAGGAGACCCTGGAGACCATCCGAAGGTTTTATCGGGACACAGGTTACATCCTGGATCCCCACACTGCGGTGGGGGTACGGGCGGCCCTGGAGTTTCTGGAGGGCTACCCCGTGATCTGTCTGGCCACCGCTCATCCGGCCAAGTTTCCGGAGGCGGTCTCCCGGGCTCTGGGTTTTGAACCCCCGGTTCCGGAGCCTTTAAGGGATCTGGCCTCCAGGCCCCGTCGAGTGGTCATTCTTCCGGCCGAGATGGAAGCCGTCCGTCGTTTTATCTCCGAACACGCCCTTTAGTTTCTTGACAAAAATATTTTTTTGGACTAACATTGTCCAAAAAACTTGAGGGCAGCCATGAAGATTACGCAGGCCGAGGACTACGGTATCAGGTGTGTCCTTTATCTTTCGCGCTATCCCAAAAAGGTCATTCCACGCTGGAAGATTGCGCGAGCCATGGATATTCCGGAGCCCTTTCTGGCCAAGATTGCTCAGGATCTGGCCCGGGCCGGGATCATTGAGATCATCAGGGGCCGAAAGGGAGGTTACCGGCTGAGAATACCTCCGGAGGAGCTCTCTCTTCTTCGGGTCATGGAAGCCATGAGCGGGGAACTTTTCCTGAGTCCCTGCGTGCTCGATCCCACCAATTGCCGTCGTCAACCACTCTGTCCGGTACATCACACCTGGAAGGAACTGGTGGATCTCATCCGCCAGAAACTCGATGGCACCACTTTCGCAGATCTGGTCCAGAAGGAAACCTGCCTGCTTGACAGGCGCTCCAGAAAATCGCATAATCCCGGATAAGGGGGTGAGATCTATGCGATGAAGCCTGGAAGTTTGGGTTTCCTTTATTCCTTTTATTTAAAATAAGGTCCAATTTTAAATTTATTTGAAAGGAGGGGTATCGATGGATGTCTTGTGGGCTTCAAGATTGCAATTTGCGGTGGCGGCTTTCTTTCACTTTCTTTTCGTGCCTTTGACTCTCGGTCTTTCTCTTCTTACGGCCATTTATGAGACCATTTACGTAAAGACCGGAGATGAGGATTACAAGCGGGCGGCCAGGTTCTGGGGAAGACTCTTTCTGATCAACTTCGCCCTGGGGGTGGTTACCGGAATCACCCTGGAGTTCCAGTTCGGGACCAACTGGCGCTATTATTCGGAATACGTGGGCGACATCTTCGGCTCGCTTTTGGCCATCGAGGCCACGCTGGCCTTTTTCCTGGAGTCCACCTTTATCGCGGTCTGGGCCTTCGGCTGGAACCGTCTTTCCCCGAAGGTGCACTGTCTGGCCATCTGGCTTACGGCCCTGGCTTCCAATATTTCGGCCCTCTGGATCCTGATCGCCAACGGCTGGATGCAGCATCCGGTGGGTTATGTAATCAGGAACGGTCGGGCGGAGCTCCAGGACTTCGCCGCGGTGGTCTTCAATAAGTTCGCCTGGCTGGAGTTTTTGCACACCGTCCCTGCAGCCTACGTTCTTTCCGGTTTCTTCGTCTTGGGGGTTTCGGCCTGGCATCTTCTCCGGAAAAACGAGGTGGAGTTTTTCAGGAAGAGTTTCAGGGTGGCCGCGGTCTGGACCGCGGTCTTTTCACTTTTTCTTTTCGTGGAGGGGCATCTCCACGGGACCGAGGTAGCTCATACCCAGCCCACCAAGCTCGCGGCCATGGAGGCCCTCTGGGAGACCGAAAAGGGCGCTCCCTGGACCCTTTTTGCCATCCCGGACGAGAAAAATGAACGCAACCTCTTCGAAATCAAGATCCCCAAGCTTCTAAGCCTTTTAGCCTTTCATTCTACGGAAGCCGAGGTGAAAGGGCTCAAAGCCTTCCCGCCTGAGGAACGGCCCCCGGTGAATCTTACCTTCTGGTCCTTCAGGATCATGGTAGGCCTGGGCCTGTGGTTTGTGCTTCTTTCCCTCTGGGCCTTTAAGAATAGGGAAAATCCTCTCCAGTCCCCCAGGATGCTAAAGGCCCTTATTTTTACCCTTCCTCTTCCCTATATCGCCATTGAGGCCGGCTGGATGGTGGCCGAGGTGGGCCGGCAGCCCTGGATCGTTTACGGGCTGATGAAGACCGCCGAGGCGGTCTCTCCCCTCTCACCGGTCCAGGTCACGGTCACGCTTCTGGCCTTTGTGGTGTTCTACGCCGTTCTCGGAGTGATCGATTTCTGGCTACTGGCCCACTATGCTCGAAAAGGGCCGGAACCGGTAAAGGCTTAAAATTTTCAGATTAAAGGAGGGGAAAGCTATGGAACACAATGTCTTTCAAATAATCTGGTTTGTGCTCTGGGGAGTTCTGTGGGCCGTCTATTTTGTGCTGGACGGCTTTGACCTGGGGGCCGGTATCCTTCTGCCCTGTGTGGCCAAAAACGAGACCGAGCGCCGGGCGATCTATCAGGCCGTGGGGCCGTTCTGGGACGGCAACGAGGTCTGGCTGATTACGGCCGGAGGGGCCACCTTCGCGGCCTTCCCCAAGACCTACGCCGTGATGTTCAGCGGTCTTTACACCGCCCTTTATCTGCTGCTTTTCGCCCTCATCATCCGGGGCGTGGCCATCGAGTTCCGGGGTAAGGTGGAAAGCCCGGGCTGGCGCAGGTTCTGGGACTTCCTCTTCTGGATCGGTTCCCTGATCCCGGCCCTCATCCTGGGAGTGGCCTTCGCGAACATCTTCAAGGGCCTCCCCATCGACGAAAAGGGTCTTTTCCGGGGGTCGTTCCTTTCCCTGCTGAACCCCTACGCCCTTCTCGGAGGCGTGCTTTTTATCCTGGCCTTCTCCGTTCACGGGGCCACCTGGCTGGCCTATCGTATAAACGGTGAGTTGCGGGAGCGCCTGGCCCGGGACGCCAAGATCCTCTGGATCTTCGAGGCCGTGGTGGTGGTGGCCTTTCTGCTTTTCTCGCTCAAGCTCACCCCTCTCTGGAACAATTATCTCAAGGCTCCCATCCTTTTTGTCTTTCCGCTTCTGGCGGTGGTGGGCCTTCTCCTGATCCCTTACTTTCTCAATCGGGAGCGGTGGCTGGCGGCCTTTCTTTCCTCCGGGGCCCTGATCCTGGGCTTTACCGCCTGGGGCGTGGCCGGGCTTTTCCCCAATCTCTTTCCCTCAAGCCTCAATCCGGAATGGTCGCTCACCATCTTCAACAGCTCTTCAAGCCCCCTCACCCTTAAGATCATGACGGTGGTGGCCGTGATCTTCGTGCCCATCGTGCTGGCCTACACCTTCTGGACCTATCGCACCTTTTCCTATCGGATTACCAAAGAGGAACTTTCCTACGCCGAGGGCTATTAATTTCTAAGCTTTGGGGCGGGATCAATTCCCGCCCCTTTTTGAGTTTTCCTCTTGACAGCTTTTTTCCCTTCTTTATAGTTTCAATTAGCCCTTGAGGCTCTTGCGGGTCTGCCCTCCTGAGGAGTCAGGAAAGAAAAATCCCGGAATCTAAATCTCAATTAAGAGGTGAGTTTTATGTCTCAGGAAACCCTGGTGAATGTCGAAGAGCTGGAGGAGAGAAGCGGGGCGGTTGAGGTCCTTGATCTCAAGGATCTGCGTCAGCGACCCTTGAGCGAGCTGGCCGGTCTGGCCGAGGCCTTCGGGGTGGAAAACGCTTCCGGTCTGCGCAAACAGGAGTTGATTTCGGCCATCGTGCGCACCCATCTGGAAAAAGGGGGCGAGGTTCGGGCCGAAGGGGTCCTCGAGGTCCTTCCGGAGGGCTTCGGTTTCCTGCGTTTTCCGGATTACAGCTACCTTCCCGGGCCGGAGGACATTTACGTTTCTCCTTCCCAGATCCGGCGTTTCGGGCTGCGGACCGGGGATACCATTACCGGTTTCATCCGTCCGCCGAAAGAAGGGGAGAAATATTTCGCGCTGCTCAAGATCGAAAGGATCAACTTCCAGTCTCCCGAAAAGGCGCGGCTGAGGGTGCCCTTTGACAGCCTGACCCCCATCTATCCCAACGAGTGGTTGCGGCTTGAGACCGATCCGGACAATTTTTCCACCCGGATCATCGATCTCTTCACCCCCATCGGGAAGGGGCAGCGCGGGCTCATCGTGGCCCCCCCTCGTACCGGAAAGACCATGCTTTTACAGAACATCGCCAACGGCATCGCCCGCAATTATCCGGACATCTATCTCATCATCCTCCTCATCGACGAACGTCCCGAAGAGGTTACCGACATGGAACGCAGCGTGCCGGCCGCGGAAGTCATAAGTTCCACCTTCGATGAGCCTCCCCAGCGCCACACCCAGGTGGCCGAGATCGTGATCGAAAGAGCCAAGCGCCTGGTGGAGCATGGTTACGATGTGGTGATCCTGCTCGACAGTCTCACGCGTCTGGCCCGGGCTTACAACACCGTGGTACCTCCCAGCGGCAAACTCCTTTCCGGAGGCATCGACGCCAACGCCCTCCACAAACCCAAACGCTTCTTCGGAGCGGCCCGGAATATCGAGGAGGGCGGAAGCCTAACCATCATCGCGACCTGCCTGGTGGACACGGGAAGCCGCATGGACGAGGTGATCTTCGAGGAATTCAAGGGTACGGGCAACCTGGAAATCCATCTGGATCGGCGGCTGGCCGATCGGCGTATCTGGCCGGCCATCGACATCCACCACAGCGGCACCCGGAAGGAGGAGTTACTGCTTCCTCCTGAGATCCTCCACCGGGTCTGGCTCCTGCGGAAGGTCCTCTCTCCGCTTAATCCTGTGGACTGCATGGAATTTTTGCTCGATAAGATGAAGGACACCCGGAACAACGCCGAATTTCTGGCTTCCATGAATCAGTAACTTGCGGCCCGAAAGAAGATCGTTAAACTAAACCCAGAAATTCGGTCCTGAAGGGAGGCGGAGATGAAAAAGGATATCCATCCCGAGTATTATCCCGAAGCGGTGGTGCGCTGCGCCTGCGGAAACGAGTTTACCGTGGGGGCGACCCGGCCCGAAATCCGGGTGGAGGTCTGTTCGAAATGTCATCCTTTCTTCACCGGGGAGCAGCGCTTCGTGGATACCGAGGGTCGGGTGGAAAAGTTCATGAAAAAGTACGCCGAATATTATCAGAAGAAAGAGTCGGCCTAAGGCATGGCGCTTGCGGAGCTTTATCTTACCAAACTCGCGGAGGTCGAGAAGCGATATCAGGAGCTTTCGAAGCAGCTCTCCGATCCGAATCTCCTTTCGGATCGTAAGCGGTATGCCCGCCTGGCCCGGGAACACGCCGAACTCGAACCGGTGGTGGAGACCTATCGCGAGTATCGTCGAATCCTCAAGGAACTGGCCGAAAACAGGGAACTTCTGGAGGAGGCCGACGAGGAGCTCCGGGAGCTGGCCCGGGAGGAGATCAAGCAGCTTGAGGAACGCCTGGAGACCCTGGAAAAGGAGATCCCGATCCTGCTCCTTCCCAAGGATCCCAACGATGAGAAGAGCGTGATCCTTGAGATCCGGGCCGGGGCCGGAGGGGAGGAGGCGGCCCTTTTTGCCGCCGATCTTCTGCGCATGTATACCCGTTACGCCGAGCGCCGGGGCTGGAAGATGGAGATCCTTTCCGCCAACGAGACCGGCCTCGGAGGGTTCAAGGAGGTCATCCTCCGGATCGACGGCCAGGGGGCTTACAGTCGGCTGAAATACGAGAGCGGGGTCCACCGGGTGCAGCGTATTCCGGTCACGGAATCCGGTGGGCGCATCCATACCTCCACGGTCACGGTAGCGGTTCTTCCTGAAGCCGACGAGGTGGAGGTTGAAATCCGGCCCGAGGACTTACGGATCGAGACCATGCGGGCCTCGGGTCACGGTGGCCAGCACGTAAACCGCACCGAAAGCGCCGTGCGGATCACCCATCTGCCCACGGGCATCACGGTCTATTGCGCCAACGAACGCAGCCAGCACCAGAACCGGGCCACAGCCATGAAGATCCTCCGGGCCAGGCTATACGAGATGGCCCTGCGTGAACAGCAGGAGAAGATCCAGGCCGAGCGCCGCAGTCAGGTGGGTACCGGGGAGCGCAGCGAGCGTATCCGCACCTACAACTTCCCCCAGAACCGGGTTACGGACCACCGCATAGGGCTTACGCTTTACCGGCTCGAGGAGGTCCTGGACGGGGATCTGGACGAGATCCTCGACGCCCTGATCACCCATTTCCGCACCGAGGCCCTGAAACAGGAAGAGGAGGCCCTGTTGCGGGAGGCGGCATGATCGAAGCCTACCGTTTCGGGGAGATGGTGGTCTCGGGTCGTGTCTTTCGTCGGGATCTCAAGATCGGGGACGGAG
>JALWCD010000007.1:9978-14616 GCA_027036915.1 Thermodesulfatator sp.
AGGGATCCGTCCGGACTGGTGGCGGAAGGAAGGGCACTATCTTCAACCGGAGGATCTGGAGGACGTCTGGGAGGCCGGCCCCGAGATCCTGGTGGTGGGGACCGGGGCCTCCGGGGTGATGCGGATCGATCCCCGGGTGGAGGAGAGGGCCGCTTCCCTGGGTATAAAACTGGAAGCCTACCCCACGGCTAAGGCCGTGGAAAGATTCAACGAGCTCTGGCGGGCCGGCCGACGGGTGGCCGGGGCCTTTCATCTCACCTGTTGAGTTTACTGCGGAGTCTCATCCCCGGGCGAAAGATGATCCGCACTCCCTGCCGGTTCCTCTTGACCTGAAACCGACCGAAGCCCCTTAAGGAAACGTTTCCGTCCTCCTTTAGCCCCCGGGTCATCTCCTCCACCAGACACTTCAGAAAAAGGCGAGCCTTTTCCGGAGGCAGATCCAGTTCGCGGGCCAGTCTTCGGGAGAGCTCAAGCAGTCTGGCCAAGGTAACCCTTAAGGAGAGCACCGATTTTTTCCAGGGAGACCGGCTTTCTCAATAAATGTAAAGGGCCCCGATATTTTTCCTGTACCTCCTGAAGCAGATTTTCGTCCACGTGGCCGGTTAGGATGATAACCGGAATCTCAAAAGGAAGACCGGGCAGGATTTCGCAGGCCGTGCCATCGGGCAGTACGCAGTCCGAGATGACGAGGTCATAACGTTGATCCCGACAGAGACGGCGGGCTTCGCTCAGAGTTTCAGCCGGCACCACTTCTATTTCCGGGAAGACCAGGGAGAGGTATTCCAGCAGTTGTTCCAGGATCAGTTTTTCGTCCTCGATTACTAGGAGGCGTTTTTTCATGTTATCCTTGAACATAATCTTTTTATTCCAGAGGATCAAGGAGGAGGCTCATGGCGCGTCCCATCCCGCAGGAGCTTCTGGAACTTCTGGCCTGTCCCAAATGCAAGGGGGAGCTCGGGCTGGTGGAGGAGCCTCCCGGGCTGGTCTGCCCGCGTTGCGATCTCTTTTATGAGATCCGGGAGGGGATTCCCATCATGCTGCCTGAGGAGGCCCGGAGATATTCGGAGGTGAGCCGGGGTGAGTCGGCCCACCGAACCACCTAAGGCCCTTTATTTCGTGAGTGCCTTTGCCCGAAAACCCGAAACCGTGCGGGCCGCCATTGAGACCCTTTCGGAGACCCTGGGGCCGGTAAGAAAGGCCTCGGAATGGTTCCCTTTTGATTTTACCGATTATTACACCCCGGAATTCGGGCGCCCGCTGGTGAGGGCCTTTTTCTTTTTCGGGCTCAAGCCCCAGGAGGAGCTGGTGGCGATCAAGCACCGGACTTACGAGGTTGAAAAGCGGTTTTCCGTCTCCGGGAAACGCACGGTCAATCTCGATCCGGGCTATCTCCTGCTTTCCCGTCTGGTGCTCGCCACCTTCAAGGACTTCGCCCACCGCATTTACCTCGGCCGGGGGGTTTTCGCGGAGGTCACCCTGATATTTCGGGAAGGGACTTATCGGCCTCTGCCCTGGACCTATCCCGATTACGCGCATCCGGAGACCATCGCCCTTTTCAATCGCATGAGAGCGGAGTATAAGGAGCTTTTGAAATGCTCATCGACCACTACGGCCGGCAAATCCGCTACCTGAGGGTCTCGGTCACGGATCGGTGTAACCTGCGGTGTCTCTATTGTACCCATCACCATTTTGAGTGGCTTCCGCCGGAGGAAATTCTTTCCTACGAGGAGATCTATCGGGTGGTCAGGGCGGCGGTCTCCCTCGGGCTTGAACGGGTGCGACTGACCGGCGGGGAACCCCTGGTGCGCCGAAATTTTGTCGGGCTGGTGGAGCTTCTTTCCGGCATCCGGGGACTCAGGGACCTTTCCCTGACCACCAACGGTCTCCTTCTTCCGGAGATGGCTCAGGAGCTCAGGAAAGCCGGGCTCCGACGGGTGAACGTAAGCCTCGATACCCTTCGCCCGGATAGGTTCCTTGAGATTACGGGCTTTGACGGTCTTTCTCGTGTTCTTTCCGGGATCGAGGCCGCTCTTTCGGCGGGGCTCAATCCGGTCAAGATCAATACGGTGATCATGCGGGGAATAAACGAGGATGAGATCCCGGAGATGGTTCGATTGACCATCTCCGAGCCCCTGCACCTGCGTTTCATCGAATTCATGCCGGTGGGAGAAGGGGCGGACTGGGGGCCGGAGCGGTTCGTGCCCCTTAGCGAGATCATGGAGAGGGCCACCGAGGTGGGTGAGCTTCAGCCGGCGGTCGTTGAGGGAGGGGGTCCGGCCCGGGTCTTCCGGCTTCCGGAGGCCCGCGGCACGGTGGGGTTCATTGCGGCTCTGAGTGAGCATTTCTGCGGGAGCTGCAACCGGTTGCGACTTACCCCCGAGGGGCGCCTGCGGTTCTGCCTCTTTTCCGATCAGGAATTCGACCTGCGTCCGTATTTGGACCGGGGCGAGGAGGCCCTGCGCGAGGCCCTGCTTGAGGCCATTCGCTACAAACCGGCTTCCCGAATGGATTCCGGGAGACCCAGAAGGATCATGAGGAGTATAGGCGGATGATTGACAAATCGCGTGGAGAAGGGCAATATCAGGGTTCAACTCCCCGGAAGGGTTCGGAAAAACTAAGGGTTCGGAAAAACTGAAAATGAGAGTTATTCCTCCGGTAAAACCGGCCCGAAGGACGGAAAAGATTGAATATGCCGTGCGGGACATCGTCCTGACCGCTCAGGAGGCGGCCCGTCAGGGCAAGGAACTCCTTTTCCTCAATATCGGCGATCCCATCCAGTACGACTTTTTTACCCCCCGTCCCATTGTCGAGGCTGCCTGTAAGGCCATGATGGAAAATCTTACCGGTTATTCCGCCTCCGCCGGGGTGGACGAGGCCATTGAGGCCATCCGACGGGAGGCTCAACGGGCCGGAATCGAGTCCGTGGATATCTTCATTACCACCGGGGCCAGTGAGGCCATCGACTTTGCCCTGACCGCCCTGGTCAACAGCGGGGACAACGTCCTGGTGCCCTACCCCGGCTATCCCCTTTACACGGCCATTCTGGCCAAACTCGAGGCCGAACCCAACCCTTACTACCTCAGGGAGGAGGCCGGCTGGCAGCCCGATCCGGAAGAGATCGAGGCCAGGGTGAACGAACGCACCCGGGCCATTGTACTCATCAATCCCAACAATCCCACCGGGGCGGTCTTCAGCCGGGAGGTGCTGCTCGAGATCGCCGAGATCGCCCGGCGACACCGGCTGGTTATTCTTTCGGACGAGATCTACGACAAATTGGTTTTCGACGGTGATCGGCACCATTCCATCGCGGCTCTGGCTCCGGATATCCCGGTGGTGACCTTCAACGGCCTTTCCAAGTGTTATCTGGCCCCGGGGTTCCGCATTGGATGGGGCATCGTTTCCGGCCCTCGGGAAGTGGTTAAGGACTACATCGAGGCCATCCACAAGCTGGCCCGGGCCAGGCTTTCCACCAGTCACCCCAAACAGTACGCCATCCCGGTGGCCCTGGAAGGGGATCAGTCTCATTTGCCGGCGGTCCTGGATAAACTCCGTCGGCGCCGCGACCTTACCTACAAAATGCTGAACGAGATCCCCGGGATCTCATGTGTCAAGCCCCGGGGGGCCTTTTACGCCTTTCCCCGCATAGAGGTTCCGGGGGTTTCGGACCGGGAGTTCGTGCGGGAGTTGATCCTGGAAACCGGGGTGGTGGTGGTGCACGGAAGTGGTTTCGGGCAGGTCCCCGGCACGGCCCATTTCCGGGTGGTCTTCCTGCCTCCGGAGGAGGTCCTGGAGAAGGCCTACACGCGCCTGGCCGAGTTTGCGGAGAAGTTTTTCCGCAAACGGGGCTTCAGGGTTTGAGCCCGGTATAAATGGTCACCACCCCCAGCGTCAGGGGATAGGCCCGCAGCTCCACGAAACCGGTTTCCTCCAGCCAGGCCAGGACCACCTCCGGAGCCGCGAAGGCGTAAATGGAGCGGGCCAAATAGAGGTAAGCCTCACGGTCTCCGGTAAGAAGACCCCCGAGAAGGGGCATGTAATACCGGAGGTATAGGCGATAGATAGGGGCGAAGAGGGGATTTTTCGGTCGGGAGAACTCCAGGATGACCACCTTTCCTCCGGGTTTGAGGACCCGGTAGACCTCGAAAAGGCCCTTTTTGGGGCGGGCTAGATTCCGCAGACCGAAAGCCATGGTGGCGCCGTGGAAGCTCTTCTCGGGGAAGGGGAGTTCCTCGGCGTCTCCGCCGACCGGCTGGATCAGGTGGCGCAGGGGGTCCTTCCGCAGTCGCCACCGGCCGTAAAGGAGCATCTCCGGAGTGATATCCAGGGCTACCACCGGTCTCGGGTCCTGTCGGACGATCTCGCGGGCCAGGGTGAGGGTTCCGGCACAGAGATCCAGGAGGGGGCCGGGATAACCCCTGAGCTCCGCGGCTGCCCGTTTGCGCCAGGCGGCGTCCCGGCCGAAACTTCCCAGCCGGTTGACCAGATCATAGCCCCGGGTCACCCGGGAAAACTTCTCTCTTACAAAACGTTTCCGGTCTTTCATCAGAATTCCACGAAGTCCAGGATTTCCGGTTCCCGGATTTCCCCTCGCCGGGCCAGGTGCCGGAAGAAGACCCGCAGGGCTTCCTGTTTCAGCCC
>JALWCD010000007.1:14626-16200 GCA_027036915.1 Thermodesulfatator sp.
TTCAGCCCCGAAAGATCGTACTCCAGGCCCAGAAGATAGCTCAGGGCCTCGGCGGGGCTGAGCTCCGGGGGCCGATCTTCGGCGATCTCCTCCAGGTGGGCCAGCCCGGCGGCCCGGGAAAGATAGAGGGCTTCGGCCAGGGCCTTGAGGGTTTCCCGAAAGGGTCCTGCGGCTTCCCTCCTGACCGCCAGGACCGCAAAGACGAAGGGCAGGCCGGTCTTCTCCGTCCAGATGCCTCCCAGATCCAGAACCTCCGGAAAGGGCGGGTTCTTTCGCAGGCTGAGGGCCTCATCCCCGATGGCCAGATAGCCGGCCTCCCGGGGATCGGCCCGGCCTGTGCGATAGCGGGGTCTGAGGCCGTAAAAATCCTCAAGCAGGAGTTTCAGCAGGGCCACCGAGGTGGCGCTCTCCGGGGAGAGGACCACGGTCCGGCCGGAAAGGTCTTCGAGGGGGCCGCGGTAGAAAAAAAGCACGCTTCCCACCCGGCCGGTGGCGCTGATGCTCACATCCGGCAAAAGGATCAGGTCCTCCTGATGTCGGGCATAAGCCAGGGAGGAGATGAGTCCGGCCTCAAGCTCTCCCCGGACGATGAGGTCGTTCAGAACCGCCGGAGGAGCGTAGAGAATCTCGATCTCCGGGGGGAGCAGGTCTTCCAGGCGATAGCGCAGGGGCGCGGTGTTGAAGTAATTCACCAGTCCCAGTCTAAATTTCGCCATAGATGCGAGCCTCCACCTTTTTGGGCCCTTCGAGGAGATTCCGCAGAGGGTTCCGCCCTCCGGGAGGGACCGAGAGGGCGATCATCTCCGGTCGAAAACCGGCGGCCAGGGCCCCGAGATCCGATCGGCCCAGGGCCTCGGCCCCCCAGAGGGTCGCCATGAGAAAATAGGTTTCCGGGGGGAGGGAGGGATAGGCGTGATAGAGGGCCTCCATTTCGGCCAGGATCGAGAGGCGGTCGTTGCTGGCCAGACTGTCGGTCCCCAGACAGGGCCGCAGCCCTGCCTGAAGGAGATCCGGAAGCGGTGGCAAGCCCACCCCTAAGAAGATGTTGCTCCGGGGGCAGAGGCAGGGCCGGGCCCGCCGGCGGGCCAGGATCTCGATGTCCCCGGAATTCACCTGGACCACGTGCACGCAGATGGTCCGCTCGTCCAGAACCCCCAGGCGGTCCAGATAGGCCACCGGGGTGAGCCCGGGGGCCTGGAAGCCAGGCTGAAATTGCCCCCGTTCCTCGAGCAGGAGACGAATGGGACCGCTTCCGTCCTGAAGGAAAAGGGTCTCCTCCGGGGATTCCGCCACGTGGATGGAAAAGGGGCGGCCCTTGCGGCGGGTCCAGCTCTTGATGGCCTGAATGAGGACCGGGGAGACGGTGTAAGGGGCGTGGGGAGAGAGGGCGTAGACCACCCGGCTCCGGGGCAGCCCTCTGAGGAATTCCTTGAGTTCAGTTGTGCCCCGAAAATCGATGATCTCCCGAAAGTAGACCGTAAAGAAAGGGGCCTCGTGAAGGAGCCCCAGGGTGAGCCCGGTGTTCCCCACCCCCCCGATCAGGCCCCCCCCCTCCCGCCCGGGGTCCCCCCGGG
>JALWCD010000008.1 GCA_027036915.1 Thermodesulfatator sp.
TTCACACCGTGTTTTACCTGGCGCTTGCGCTCTCCGGTTTTCGGGCCGAAAGCGAGGTCCTTTCCTCGCGGGGAAGGCTTGACATGGCCGTGCGCTACGAGGGGGAGGGCCGGGTCTTCGTCTTCGAGTTTAAAGCCGGGGCCCTGGCAGAGGAAGCCTTAAAACAGATTGAGGCCCGGGGTTATGCGGAGCGCTTCCTTGCCGAGGGGCTTTCGGTAGTGAGCGTGGGCGTTTCTTTTGATCCGAAAGAACGCCGGGTCTTAGAGATCGCGGTACGTTAAAGGAGGGGCGCGATGGAGGAATACCTGCCACAGGTTGAGACTCTGGTGGTGGGGCCGCTTGCCGTCTGTTGCTATGTGGTCTATGACCCGGAAAGTCGCGAGGGAGTGGTCATTGATCCCGGAGGGGATCCGGAAAAAATTCTCTCCCGGGTAGCGGAACTGGGTCTGAAAATCAAATGGATCCTGGGCACCCACGGACATGCGGATCACGTGTCTGCGGCCGGGGATCTTCGCCGGAGTCTTTCCGCCCCTTACGCCCTTCACCGGGCGGATGAGGACTTTTTCACCCGGGGTGAAGGGGCCTCAATCTTTCTCTCCTGGGGTTTTCCGCCCAATCCTCCGGCGGATGAAACCTTTGAGGAAGGGGCAAGTTTTTCCTTCGGGCGGTTTTCCCTTTCGGTAATCCATACCCCGGGCCATTCCCCGGGCTCGGTATGTTTTTATGATGGCGGAAAGCTCCTTTTTACCGGGGACACCCTTTTTGTGGGCGCCGTGGGGCGGGGAGATCTACCCGGAGGTGATTATTTTCAGATGATGCGCTCCATCCGGGAGAAACTCCTGGTCCTGCCCGAGGAAACCGTGGTGCTCCCGGGACACGATTACGGCTCTCGCCCCACCTCCACCATAGGCCGGGAGAAGCGTGAAAACCCCTTCATTCAGGAATTCCTTTAGCTTCTCCCCACCCCGGTATAGCGGAACCCCAGGCCTTTTACCGTCTCCGGCTCGTAAATGTTCCGCATGTCCACCAGATTGGGGTCGGCCATGAGTTTTTTGAGTTCCCGAAGATCCAGAAACCGGAACTCGTTCCACTCTGTGAGGATGACCAGGGCGTGCGCCCCGCGAGCGGCCTCAAGCGGGTTCCGAACATAATCCACCTTGAGATCCGGACACCAGCGCCGGAATTCCTCCATGGCCACTGGATCGTAGACCCGCACCCGGGCGCCCCTCTTGATCAGTTCGGGGACCACCATAAGGGAGGGCGATTCCCGCACGTCGCTGGTGTTGGGTTTAAAGGAGAGCCCCAGCACCGCCACGGTTTTTCCGGAAAGCCCGCCGCAGAGTTCTTCCGTCTTCTCCACGGCCCGCATCTTCTGCCTCTCGTTCACCTCCAGCACCGCCTCAAGGATGCGCATGGGGCTTCCGGCCTCCCGTCCCTGGTGTACCAGGGCCTTAACGTCCTTGGGAAAACAGGACCCTCCGAAACCGGGTCCTGGGTTTAGAAATTTGCGTCCGATCCGGGGGTCAAGGCCCATGGCCCGGGCCACCACCGTGACATCCGCCCCCACCTTCTCGCAGAGGTTGGCGATCTCGTTGATGAAGCTCACCTTGGTGGCCAGAAAAGCATTTGAGGCGTATTTGATCATCTCCGCGGTCTCAAGGTCGGTGATGATGAAAGGGGTCTCGGCCAGATAAAGCGGTCGGTAGATGTCCTTCACGATGGCGATGGCGTAAGCACTCTCCCCCCCGATCACCACCCGATCCGGATGCATGAAATCCTCCACCGCCGAGCCCTCGCGCAGGAATTCCGGATTTGAGATGATGTCTACGGCTACGTTGTTTTTCTTGTGCTTGTCGATGAGCTGTTTTATCCAGCGGTTGGTGCCCACCGGGACGGTGCTTTTGGTGACCACCACCTTGTAGTCGTCAAGGGCCTCGGCCAGGGCGAGCGCTACCTCCTTTATTTGTGAAAGATCCGCGGAACCGTCTTCCGCCGGCGGGGTGCCCACACAGATAAAGACCGCAAGGGCCTGTTTGACGGCCTTCTTGAGGTCGGTGGTAAAGGAAAGACGTCCGGCCTGCATGTTCTTGTGTACCAGTTCCTCAAGCCCAGGCTCATAAAAAGGGATGCGCCCTTTCTCAAGCTGTTTGATCTTGTCCCGGTCCTTGTCCACACAGATGACCTTCATACCGAAGTCGGCCATCCCGGCTCCGGAAACCAGGCCCACATAACCGGTCCCGATCACCGCGATGTGCATCCTCTCCCCTCCCGGAAAGATCTTACCGGGAAGTTTAAAATATAAACCGTGGAGAAAGAAGATCTTTTGCGGGCTTATTTTTTAAAGTGTACGGGCTGTGGGCTTCGTTTTCCGGCTCCGGATAGGGTTGAACTATGCCCGGCCTGTGGAGAGAAACTTCGTCTCTCTGCCGAGCGCAGACTCTTCCCCGACCGGAAGATCCCTCCCGTTCCCCTGGAGCCTCCCTGCGTGGCGATCCTCGACAACCTTAGAAGCGCCTGGAATGTGGGCTCCATCTTTCGCACCGCGGATGCCGCAGGCCTCTCTCATCTTTATCTCTGCGGGATAACCCCGGCCCCTCCTCATCCCGGGGTGAAAAAGACGGCCCTTGGGGCGGAGGAAATCGTGCCCTGGTCAAGGCACCCCGACGCCCTAGAAGTGGTGAAAGAACTTGCGGGGAAGGGGTTTTATCTCCTGGTGCTTGAAGAGACTCCAGAGGCCGAGCCCTGGCATCCGGACCTTGAGCTTCCGGCCGCACCGCTGGCTCTTGCGGTGGGAAACGAGCTTTGCGGGGTGGACCCGGAGGTGCTGGAGAGGGCGGATCGGGTCCTTGCCATCCCCATGCGCGGGAAAAAGCGCTCCCTCAACGTGGCCGTGGCCTTCGGGGTGGTGGCCCTCTGGATCTCCGCTCGGCGCGCTACTCCACGGTGACGCTTTTGGCCAGATTGCGCGGCTGATCCACGTCGCAGCCCCGGCGCACGGCCATCTCGTAGGCGAAGAGCTGAAGGGGCACGGTATAGAGGAGGGGGGAAAGCTCCCAGGAGACCGGAGGCAGAGGCACAAAGTCTGTGGCGAGTCTCTCAAGATCCGTATCTCCCCCGGTTCCGAAGGCGATGACCGGCCCCCTTCGCGAGCGCACCTCCTCCATGTTGGAGACCATCTTCTCGTAGATCACCCCCGCCTCCCTCGGGGCCAGGGCCACCGTGGGCACCGCCTCCTCGATCAGGGCGATGGGCCCGTGTTTCATTTCCCCGGCGGCGTAACCCTCGGCGTGAATGTAGGAGATCTCCTTGAGTTTTAAGGCCCCTTCCAGGGCCACCGGGAAAAGGATATTGCGCCCGAGGTAAAGGAAGTTCTCCCGCCGGAAGTATTTTTCCGAAAGCTCCCGCAGCCGGGGGTGGATTTCCTCGATGAGGGTTTGCAGGCGGTGGGGAATTTCGGTGAGTTCCCCGGCCAGCTCAAGGGCCGCTTCCTGAGAGAGTCTTCCGGAAAGCTGCCCCAGGTAAAGGGTGAGAAGCAGGAGGACCGTGAGCTGCGAGGTGAAGGCCTTGGTAGAGGCCACGCCGATCTCCGGGCCGGCGTGGGTGTAGATGACCCGGTCGGCCTCCCGGGCGATGGTGCTTCCCAGCACGTTACAGATGGCCAGCACCCGGGCCGAAAGCTCGCGGGCCAGACGCAGGCCCGCCAGGGTGTCGGCCGTCTCCCCGGACTGGGAGATGACGATGGTAAGCGTGCGGTCGTTTACCAGGGGGTCGCGGTAGCGGAACTCCGAGGCCAGGTCCACTTCTACCGGAATCTGGGCCCATTTTTCAAGGAGATACTTGCCCACCAGTCCGGCGTGGTAAGAGGTGCCGCAGGCCACGATATAGATCTTTTCCACCTTTTCAAAAAATTCCGGAGAGAGATCCGCGTCCGAAAGATCCACCCGGCCGGTCTCGGGATCGAGTCTGCCCCGCAGGGTGTCGCGTATAGCCTCGGGCTGTTCGTAAATCTCCTTCAACATGAAATGGGGGAACCCGCCCTTTTCGGCCCGGGAGGCGTCCCAGGTGATCTCCTGGACCGGGCGAGAGACCCGCTCTCCCCCCAGGCGGAAGACCTCCGCCCCGGAGATGGTGAGCACCGCGAGATCGCCATCCTCAAGGAAGATCACCCTGCGGGTCCAGGGTAGGAGGGCCGGAACATCCGAGGCCAGGAAGACCTCACCCTCGCCGAGGCCGAGCACCAGCGGGCTCTGATGGCGGGCGCAGACGATTCTCTCCGGGTCCCGCCGCCAGATGACTCCCAGGGCGTAAGCCCCCCTGAGACGCCCCAGGGCCTTTTCCACGGCTTCCGGCAGGCTTCCGGTTTCTGCCAGGGCTTCTTCCACCAGATGCGCGATGACCTCGGTGTCGGTCTCGGACACGAAACGGTGCCCGCGCTTCGAGAGCTCCTGCCGGAGGGTGTGATAGTTCTCAATGATGCCGTTGTGGACCACGGCCACTTCACCGGTGCAGTCAAGATGCGGATGGGCATTTTTCTCCGAGGGCTCCCCGTGTGTGGCCCAGCGGGTATGGCCCAGGCCGGGGGCTTGCCCCCGGATTTCAAGGGCCCCCAGGCTTTCGTCCAGATCCAGGACCTTGCCCTTCACCCGGTGGACGAACAGACCCTCCCGGGTGAAAAAGACCACCCCCGCCGAGTCATAGCCCCGATACTCAAGACGCCTCAAACCTTCAAGGAGAACGCTCTTTACCGGGCGTGGGCCTAGGTATCCGATGATTCCGCACATAAACTCTCTCCTTTGAGTCTTGCGAGATACTCCTCCCATTCCCAGGGCAGGAGATACTTTTTTCTGTTGTTGCAATCTTTACAGGCCGGAACCAGATTGGACTTCTCCGAACGTCCGCCCTGGGCCAGGGGAATTCGGTGGTCCATGGTAAGTTCATGCGGAGGAACCTTCCTTCCGCAGTAATAGCAGACCCCCCGGGCGCATTTCTTGCGCCACCAGCGGGTTTTGCGCAGCCTTCGGGCTTTTTCCCGTTCTCTCCGGATCCACTCCTCCGAAGGGAGCCATTCCCCCTTCATAAAAGCGGGCGGGCCTCCCTTTTTATGGCCTCCGGGGCCTTCTTCCATTCCTCAACTGAAAATACCAGAAGGTCAAGCGGAAAGTCGAGTCTCTCCCTAAGGAAAGGCCAGTAGCGGCGAAGACGATCCAGAGG
>JALWCD010000009.1 GCA_027036915.1 Thermodesulfatator sp.
CTGGATCTGGACGGGCTGGAGCCCGCCGAAGCTCCGGGGGTGGGAACTCCGGAGCCGGGAGGTCTCAGCTGGTATGAGGTCCTGGATATCCTGCGTCTGGCTGCGGACCGAAAGGTTATAGGCTTCGACCTGGTGGAAGTTCTGCCGCTTCCCGGGGACCCTCGCACGGAATATCTTGCCGCCCGCCTGATCTACAAATTTCTGGCCTATCTTCAGGATCGTCTTCTTTCCGGGGCCTGATCTCCTGAAGATCGGTTTCGACAGGCTTTAAGAGTTATGGTGGAGATGGGGGGATTCGAACCCCCGACCTCCAGATTGCGATTCTGGCGCTCTCCCAGCTGAGCTACATCCCCACCAGATTAAGCCTGGCCGGAAAGGGCGGCCTTTTTAGCGTTAAGTTTGGCCGCCAGACGTGAGATCTTCCGGGCGGCCGTACGCCAGTGAAGGGTGCCCTTCGAAGCCGCCCGCTGGATAAGGCTCTGAGCCTCCCGAAAGGCCTTCTCCGCCTGAACCAGGTCTCCCTCCTCCAGGATCTTCAAAAACTTTTTCGTGGCCGTCTTTACCCTGGTCTTGATAGCCTTGTTTCGCAGACGACGTTTTTCACTCTGTCTCAGGGCCTTGGCAGCCGATCTATGCAACGGCAAGACAAATCCCTCCCTCTGGTGTATTCGGCACACAAATCTATAATTTCCTTTTGAGGGTGTGTCAATATGGAGATCCGTATCGGTACTTCCGGATGGCACTACCGTCACTGGCGGGGGCTCTTTTATCCCGAAGACCTTCCGGTAAAGAGGTGGCTGCCTTATTATGCCCGGTTTTTCGATACCGCCGAGGTGAACGCCACCTTTTATGGGACCCTGAAACCCGAAACCTTAAGACGCTGGGTGGAGGAAACTCCGGAGAATTTTGTTTTTTCCGTCAAGGCCAGCCGATACATTACGCATGTAAAAAGATTGAAGGGGGTTCAGGAAGCTCTTAAAAGATTTTATGGAAGCCTTGAGCCCCTTTATCCCAAACTGGGGCCGATCCTTTTTCAGCTTCCACCCAGTCTGAAGTACGATCCTCTCCTTCTGGAGGAGTTTCTCGGGCTTCTTCCCCGGGAATTCCCTCTGGTCCTGGAGGTCCGCCACCGGAGTTTTCATCAGGAGGCCTTTCTGGATCAGCTTCGCAGCCAGGGGGTAGCCCTCTGTCTTTCCGATACCGCCGGGCGATACCCTTCTCTTTTCTGGGCTACCACCGCCGATTTTAGCTATGTTCGCCTGCACGGTTCTCGCAGGCTCTATCGGTCCTGCTATACGGAGGAGGAACTACAGGACTGGGCCCGGAAAATTAGGGGTTTGGCCGTCAAAAGAGTCTATGTTTATTTTGATAACGATGCCCTGGGATGGGCCCCGGAAAATGCCCTGCGGTTAAAGAAAATGCTGGGGCTTCCGGCAAGGTCCCTCCCGGAAGAGGTATTAAAGACCCTGAACAGGAGGCCTCTTGACTGATGTCCGGAACTTACCGTCTCATGGAGGTCTGCGGAACACATACGGTGAACATTTTTCGTTTCGGGCTACGCAGCGTGTTACCCCCGGAGGTGGAGCTTCTTTCCGGTCCGGGATGTCCGGTCTGTGTGATGCCTCAGGAGGAGATCGACGCTCTCGTGCAGCTGGCGGAGGAATCCGGGGTGATTCTTTGCGTGTTCGGGGATTTGATCAAAGTTCCTGGCTCCAGAGGATCCCTCAAGGAAGCTCGGGCGCGTGGGGCCGAAGTCCGGATCATATATTCCCCCATGGATGCCGTGCGTGTGGCTCAGGAAAAACGACCCCAAAAAGTCGTTCTGGCCGGGGTGGGCTTCGAGACCACGGCTCCGGCCCACGCGGTGGCCATCCTCGAGGCCCGGCGGCGGGGGCTTAACAATTTCTTTTTCTTTTCCTCTCTGAGGCTTATGCCTCCGGCGCTTAAGGCCCTCCTTTCCGATCCGGAACTCCGTCTCCACGGTCTCATTCTGCCCGGGCACGTGAGTACCGTCATCGGAAGTCGCCCTTACGAATTCATCCCCCGGGAATTCGGTCTTCCCGGTGTGATTACCGGCTTTGAACCCCGGGACATTCTGGAAGGGATACGCCTTTTGCTCAGGTTGATCCGGGAAGGGCGAGCGGAAATCGTCATTCAGTATGCGCGGGTGGTCCAGCCCGAAGGCAATCCCTGGGGGCAGAGGATCATCCGGGAGGTCTTTCGGCCGGTGGAGGGACGCTGGCGGGGTCTGGGCTCCATTCCGGAGAGTAAACTTTCTCTGGCCGAAGACTACGAAGATTTTTCGGCGGAGAGGTTTTTCAAAGTCGCAACGGCTCCCCATCCGGAACCCCCGGGTTGCCGATGTGGAGAGGTTTTGAGGGGCCGCCTTAAACCCCCCGAGTGTCCTCTATTCGCCAGGCTCTGTACCCCGGAAAACCCTCATGGCCCCTGCATGGTTTCAAGCGAGGGCTCCTGCGCGGCTTATTATCGGTTTGAATCCCAGACGTAAACGTTCGATCTCTTTAAGGAACTCCTCCGGGGTAAGAGGCTCTGAGATTTTCGGCCTTTTAAGACCACTATCCGAAAAATTGATGAAAAGGGGTTTGTGGGAGGCGATTCGCCGACCAAGGGCCCGAAGCTCTTCCGCTTCCAGCCCCAGATCCAGGGCCACCACCTCGCCCTCTTCGGGAGCGGAAACCAGTTCGAAGTCCAGAGCTGAAAGCAACTTCCGGGCCTCGTGGGCCAGATGGGGCCGGGCCTTCAGAAAGACCCGCGAGGGCAGGGTTTCAAACAGGCTCAGATAGTGTCTTCGTAATTTACGGAGAAAGGGAAAATTGAGGGGCCTTAAGCAGAAAAATAGGGCCGTCAGAGCCAGTTTTAGGGATGGACCCTCGGCTCGGTAAAGAAGGGTGGGGAAGGAGATCCCCTCCTTTTCCAGGGAAAGAAAAAGTTGGCGGCTTTCAGAGGGATTTTCCCAGGGGTCAAGGGCCAGCACGAAGACCCCCTTTCGCTCCCTCAGGATGGACAAAAGGGCCTCCCAGTCGGGAAAGGCCGTACTCCGGAAACCCTCGCCCGCAAGGACCAGGGCCAGACGATAGGCCACTTCGGTGCGAGCTTCCAGCATGAAGACCTCGGCCTCTTTTCGCTCCCTGAGGGGCTCTTCCGGGAGAAAAACGGCAAAATGTCCGCCCTGGGTAGAGGGTAACGCTAGAAGTACACCTCCCTGATGTTCCACCAGCTCCCGGGAGAGACTCAGCCCAAGACCCAGGCCCGAGGGTTTTTCAGTATAGAATTCACCGGCCTGCACGAAGGGCTCAAAGATGCGGTAGTAGTCCGCGGGTTTTATGCCGGGCCCCTGATCCAGGACCTCTATGGCCACCCAGTTCCGACCTCTCAGGTCACTTTCTTGGCGGGCCCGGAGGAAGATCCGGTTCCCGGGAGTACTGAACTTCAGGGCGTTTGAGAGAAGGTTGAAAAGGACTTCCTGAAACAGGTGACTTTGGCCTTTGATTTTAAGATCTTCTGGATATTCTACTTGAATCTGAATCCCGTTTTCGCGGATCTTTTCATTTAAGAGAAAGATCGTACTCTGGACAACTTCTTTTAATGAAAAGATTTCCGAAGATAGAGTTTTAGAATATTTAAAACGGGCTAGTTTCTGGAGTTCTTCTAAAATTTGAAGAATAAATTCGGCGTTTTTTCTTATATGCGTAAGATAGCGTGCTTGTTTTCCGGTAGGCTTACCGAAAAGACCGGAAAGTAACATCTCCGAAAAACCCAGAATAGAGGTGAGAGGAGTTCGTAATTCGTGGCCCAGAAGGGCCAGCCATCGGTCCTTAGACTCTTCTAGGTGCTGGAGGTAGAGCTCTTTTTCTTTGATTTCCCGGGTTAGTTGTTCGATTCGATGTCTTAAGATCTGGTTTTCCCGGGTTAATTTTTCGAAATGTTCATAGATCTTTATGGCCAGCTCCACCTGTCGAGCAGCGCAGTCCAGGTCGGATATTATGCGAGAGTTGAAATAATTATTTTCGGAAGAGTAGAGGTTGAGTACTCCGAAGACTTCGTTTTTATAAAGGAGGGGGAGAGCGAGGGAGGACCTGAATCCGAAATAAAGAGCCCTTTCTCGCCAGGGAGCATAGGTGGGGGAGAGTGGAATGTTAGGTTCTGTAACGGGGCTTTTTTTCAGAATGGCCTGTCCGGTAGGACCCCGGGAGAGCTCGGAATGAAAGATGTTGATACGCAGATCTTTAAGATAGGCGACAAATTTTCCAGAGTAGGCCCGAGGTTTTACCGAGCCGTCTTTTTCCACAAATCCCAGCCAGACCAGGTCGACACGGCTTTTTTCACGAATGACCTCACAAATACGTGTGAAAAAGAGCCCGGGGGATTGTTCTAATTCTTCCAGGATTTCGTGCAGGATTTCGTAAGTTTCAGACATAAAGAAGTCCGTTTCAGCGGGATTTGCGTAAATTTTTCACCAACTGATAAAGTTTTGAGGGTTCTCGATCCCGAAAGGTTTCCTTGATGCGAAGGATTTCCTCCCGGGATTCCAGGAATGCCCGGCCCACTTTGGGATCGAAATGACTTCCCAATTCCTCCTCAATGATCTGGAAGGCTTCCTCCACCGAAAAGGCCTTGCGATAGGGGCGATCGCTGGTGAGGGCGTCAAAAACATCGGCTACGGCCACGATCCGGGCTGCAAGAGGAATCTCGGGGCCCTTTAGTCCCCGCGGATATCCCCGTCCGTCCCATCTTTCATGATGGTAAAGGGCCACGATCTCTCCCACTTTTACGAAACCACTCTGAGTCCCCCTCAGGATTTCGGCCCCGATCTCGGTATGTTTTTTCATGATCTCCCATTCTCTTTCATCCAGGGGGCCGGGTTTTAAAAGGATTTGGTCCGGGATACCGATCTTGCCGATGTCGTGTAGCGGGGCCGCGTAAAGGATGCTTTCCACCGCTTCCTCGTTCAGACCCAATTTGCGGGCTATCAGCGCGGAATAGTGGGCCATGCGACGGATGTGTTCCCCGGTATGTTCGTCCCGGTATTCGGCGGCCCGGGAAAGTCTCAGGATGACTTCGAGGGAAAGGTCTTTAATCTTCTGATGGGCTTTTCTGAGGGCCTCAAAGGCTCGCTGTAACTCCTGCGTTTTTAGCGCCACCTCCCTTTCCAGGGCCTCTTTGTGGCGCTTGAGATGATCGCGGTAGGCCTTGACCTCAAGAAGCGACTTTACCCGGGCCTTGAGTTCCGGCAGAGCCACCGGCTTGGTAAGGAAATCGTCAGCTCCAACCTCCAGGGCCCGCACCCGGTCTTCTATTTCCCCCAGGGCCGTAACCATGACCACCGGGATGTCCCGGGTGGTTGGATCTTTTTTGAGCTCGCGACAGACTTCAAAGCCTGAGAGTCCGGGCATCATAACATCCAGAAGAATCAAATCCGGGAGATATTTTCGGGCCAGCTCCAGGCCGGTTTCTCCATCAGAGGCCTTTAAGGTCTGGTAACCCAGGGCCTCGAGATAATCACACAACAGTTCCAGGATGGTATGGTCATCGTCGATACATAGGATGCATGAACGTCTCAATCTAAAAACCTCTCCGCCTGGCAAAGATCTTCCCGATAGTTGATGTTGAGAAAACTCAAAGCCTCTCTGTCCAGAGGATACCAGCTTTCAAAGGGAAGGCCAAGGATTTTTTGAGGCGGAAGTTTTTTTAACCACCTTCTGACGGATCTTTTTCCGGAAAGGAGATGCTTTTCCAGTGAGTTCTGGAGTTCTGGACGATAAAGTCCGGGAAAGGGTTCCGGAAGACCTTCTCGATTAAGACAAAATCCAGCCCAATAAGGTCCGGAAGAAAAGCTTGTTATTAGCTTTGCCAAAAGCGGTGGCTGGATTAGGGGTTGATCGCAGGTGGCCACGAGAAGGATTTCCCGCGAGGAGAGCTTTTGAAGGGCGCTCAGGAGGCCGGCCAAAGGACCTTTGCCCGGGAAGGAGTCCCATAAGATGCGAGTAAAGTATGTTTTCAGGATCACTTCCGGCTGATGGGGATCCCTTAGAGAAAGCCAGATTTCCTTACAGAAAGGTTCCAGGGCCGCCTTAACCCAGAGGGCGAGGGGTTTGCCCTTTAGAGGAGTTAGAGCTTTGCCTCCTCCGAAACGTCGGGCCTCCCCTCCGGCAAGTATTAGTCCGATTGTTTGGCTCTGCATGGAATTTTTTTACCAAATTTTAAAAAACCTGCCATAAGGCCGAGAATTAAGTCTTGACAAACCGGACCAACTGGTTCTATAAACGGGGAGACAGGATAGGTCTCTAGGAGATTTCCAAATAAAGTCGACAAGGAGGTGTGTGATGTCGGGTCTTTTAATTGAGCGGCCTCTGCCTCATGGCGGGCGTCTGGTGGAACGGGTTATAGAGGATAAAAGAGTAGCCCGTAAGATCTGGAAGAGCTGCAATGCGGTCTATGAAATTAAGCCCACGCTTCATTATGAGACCGGGGTGCCGGTTCGGAACGTTTATCGGGAGATTATGTCCATATGTTATGGATTTTTCAGTCCCGTTGAGGGTTCCATGAAGCAGGCCGAGGTGGAGCGGGTGCTTAAGGAGCGTCGGCTCCTTAACGAGTGGATTTTCCCCTACCCTCTGGTCTTCGATATCAGCAAGGACGATCTCAATAAGCTGGGGGTTGAGGTCGGAGATCGTCTGGGGCTTACCCTGAAGGGGAAACCCTTTGCCATTCTGGACATTGAGGAGATTTATGAGATCGATCCTGAAGAGCTGGCCTATAAAACTTTTGGGGATCCTGAAACCAATCCCGAGGTGGTGCAGCAGAAGTTTGATAAGAAACATCCCGGATGGGTGATCTACCGTAGTCATCAGCCTTATGTTCTGGCCGGGAAATACACCATCATCAATCCTCCTAAGTTCAAGCCTCCGTTTGATCGGTTCTGGTTTCCGCCGCGCAAGTCCCGCGAGGAGTTCGAGAAGCGCGGCTGGCGTACGGTCATCAATCACCAGACCCGGAATGTGCCTCACGTGGGGCACGAGTTTCTCATGAAGTGTGCGGCCTTTACGGGCGACGTGGAGCCCTGTCCTGGTATCCTGGTCAATGCCGTAATCGGAGTTAAGCGTCGCGGAGACTATCCTGACGAGGCCATTGTGGAGGCCCACGAGGCGGTAAACAAATATGGTTACATCAAGCCCGAGCGGCACCTGGTGAGCATCGTGCTCTGGGATATGCGTTACGGTAACCCCCTTGAGTCGCTGCTCCACGGTATCATCCGTCAGAATATGGGTTGTACTCATCACATGTTCGGGCGTGACCATGCCGCGGTGGGCGAATACTACGACAAGTTCGCCACCCAGATCCTCTGGACCAAGGGGATTCCGAGCTTCGGATTCCCGGCTCCTCCCACCGATGTCCCTTACGGTCTTAAGATTCGGCCGCAAAATATGCGGGAGTTTTCTTATTGTCCCACCTGTAAGGAGATGGCGTATTCCGAGACCTGTGGACACAAGCGGGAGAAGCTCTCGGGAAGCTTTCTGCGGGGCATGGTGGCCGAGGGTGTGCAGCCGCCGAGCATTATTATGCGGCCCGAAGTTTACCGGGTGGTGGTCAAGTGGTGGAAACAGTTCGGTTATCCCTTCTGTAACGAAAAGTATGTGATCAACAAGGAAAAGGAGCTCGAGGTCGACTTGGAGGACCTTTAAAAAGATAAAAATCAGCTAGGAGGGAGAGAGATGGCCTACTTTATGGTAGTGCTTTTGGATGACAATCGGATGGGCAAACTCAGAGGCACGGGCCTTGAGGAGCATATTAAATATATGTTTGGCGGTGAGCTGAGGCTCCTTGAGGTGGAGGTAACCGAGGAGTTGAAGGACAAGATCCTGGCCGAATTTGAGACCGCCCGGGTGGACTCCCGGGGAGCCATTACGGACGTACCGGTGGCCTTCATGCGGGAACTCTTTAATCAGGTGGTGGAAAAGAAGTCTCTCGGTCCGGAAGTAGTGGAGGGTGTGTTGGCCAAAATAAATGAAATTAAGGAGATGGCGGCCAAGGAGTCGGAGTATTTGCCTCCTCCGGACATAGAGTAAAAGTGTGAAAAGGGCGGCCCGGTGAAGGAAGCCGGGCCGATAAAAGGTTAAATCTGGAAAATGAGGGAAATCGAGAGTTGAGAATTGCGGCATGATGGGCTATGAAAGAGGCCGTGAGGTCCTTTGGGGCCTCAAAAAATAAAGCAAGGAGGTAGGGAGTATGCCGAGCTATGTAAATCCTGAAAAGTGTGACGGATGCAAGGGTGGTGATCGGACGGTTTGCATGTACATCTGTCCCAATGACCTTATGATTCTGGATACCGAGAACATGAAGGCCTACAACCAGGAGCCGGATCAGTGCTGGGAGTGCTATAGTTGTGTGAAGAGCTGTCCTCAGGGTGCCATTTCGGTGCGGCACTATGCGGACTTCTCGCCGCTCGGAGCGTCCTGTCAGCCCATGCGGGGTACCACGGACATTATGTGGACCATCAAGTTCCGGAACGGGGTGGTGAAGCGCTTTAAGTTCCCCATTCGGACCACGCCCGAGGGCTCTGCGGATCCTACGGTGGGCAAGCCGGATCCGGATCTGAGCGCGCTGGGGGACAATCGTCTCTTTACGCAGGTGGCGGATGGTGTAACCCCGGCTACCCCCGAGAATCCGGTTTGCATTAAGTTTGCGGGTTAATTTGAAATGAAAATTTCTAGAAAAATTTAGAAAGGAGGGGAAATTATGGGTCGGATTTGGTCTTACAATCCCGGTCTGGAGTGTGCCGAACCCGAAATCGTAGAAATGGAAACCGATATCCTTTTGGTGGGTGGTGGTATGGCCTGCTGTGGGGCGGCTGTGGAAGCCGTGCGCTGGGCCAAGCAGGCCGGTCTCAGGATTGTGTTGTGTGATAAGGCTGCTCTTGAGCGCTCCGGCGCGGTGGCCATGGGTCTTTCGGCCATCAACACTTATATCGGTGAGAACAAGCCCGATGACTATGTTCGGATGGTGCGTTGCGACCTCATGGGTATCATCCGGGAGGATCTTTCTTTCGACGTGGGACGTCACGTGGACGACACGGTGCACTGCTTTGAGGAGTGGGGGCTTCCCATCTGGAAGAAGACGGAGGACGGCAAGACCCTCGATGGTGCGGAGGCCAAGGCCAAGGGGCTTACCCTCAAGGGTGGAGCCAAGCCGGTGCGTTCCGGTCGCTGGCAGATCATGATCAACGGTGAGTCTTATAAGGTGATTGTGGCCGAGGCCGCCAAGAACGCCATGGACCAGATGGGTGAGAACGGAAAGATTCTTGAGCGGGTCTTCATCGTGCGGCCTCTCATGGACGCTAACGAGCCCAATCGCTGCTGCGGTGGTGTGGGCTTCTCGGTCCGTGAGAACAAGGTTTACATCATCAAGGCCAACGCCACCCTGATTGCCACCGGTGGTGCGGTGAACATCTTCCGTCCGCGTTCTCACGGTGAGGGTATGGGCCGGACCTGGTATCCGGTCTGGAACCCCGGTTCCGGTTATGCTATGGTCCTCATGAGCGGTGGAAAGCTCGTCCTCATGGAGAACCGTTTTGTGCCCGCCCGGTTTAAGGATGGATATGGTCCGGTGGGAGCCTGGTTCCTGCTCTTCAAGGCCCGGGCGACCAACGCCTTCGATGAGGACTACATTGCCAAGCATAAGGACGAGCTCAAGAAGTTCGCGCCTTATAGCGAGGCCTCCGTGGTGGGGACCTGTCTCCGTAACCATGCCATGCTGATTGAGATGAAAGAAGGCCGCGGGCCGATCTTCATGCACACCGAGTGGGCCTTGCAGGAAGCCATGAAGACCATGGACAAGAAGGAGTTCAAGAAGCTTGAGGCTGAGGCTTGGGAGGACTTCCTTGACATGTGTGTGACCCAGGCCGGTCTCTGGGCCTGCTTGAACATTGAGCCGGAGAAGAAGCCCTCCGAGATCATGCCCACCGAGCCCTACTTCCTGGGTTCGCACGCCGGTTGCGCCGGGGCCTGGTGCTGCGGTCCGGATGAGGACTGGGTGCCCGAGGAGTACAAGGAGCCCTGGAAGGAGATCGGGCTTTACAACCGGATGACCACGGTGAAGGGTATGTTCTGCGCTGGAGACACCGTGGGGGCCTGCGGGCATAAGTTCTCTTCCGGTTCCCACGTGGAGGGTCGTATTGCGGCCAAGGCTATGGTGAAGTTCTGTCTGGATCATAAGGACTTCAAGCCCACTCCGAAAGAGAGCCCCGAAGAGCTCAAGAAGGAGATCTACGGGCCGTGGTATCGTTTCCAGGAGTTCAAGAATGCCACCACGGTCTACGAGGTGAACCCCAATTATCTCCTGCCGCGGCAGATTCAGAACCGGCTCATGAAGATCATGGACGAATATGTGGCCGGAACCTCCACCTACTATCAGACCAACAAGATCATGCTTGAGACCGGGCTCGAGCTTATTACCATGCTCAAGGAGGATATGCAGAAGGCTGCGGCCCGGGATCTGCACGAGCTCATGCGGGCCTGGGAGAACATTCACCGGGTATGGACCGCGGAGGCGCACCTGCGGCATATCCTCTTCCGTGAGGAGACCCGTTACCCCGGTTACTACTATCGGGCCGACTTCCCGGATCTCGACGATCAGAACTGGCGCTGCTTCACCCTCTCCAGTGTGGATCCCGAGACCGGGGAGTGGAAGATGGAGAAGTTCCCCTACATCCAGATCATCCCCGATCCGCTGGGTCCGTAATCGAGAGAGGTCTTGCGAGGGGGCCGCAAGGCCCCCTCTTTTTTGCTTCTTGGTTTGGGCGGGAGGCCGAGTCGGGCCTTCGGCACAAGCCAAGGGTTTATAAAACCGGGAGGAGGCGGTTATGGCTTACGATAAGATTTTGGTGGTAGGCGGAGGTATAAGCGGCATCACGGCGGCCGTGGAGGCGGCCGAAATGGAATACGATGTTTATCTGGTGGAAAAGGAGCCCTCTCTGGGAGGTCGGGTGGCGCAGTTGCGTTATTATTTTCCCAAACTCTGTCCTCCTACCTGTGGTCTGGAAATGAACTATCGCCGGATCAAGACCAATCCTCGCATTACGGTTTATACCATGGCCACCGTGAAAAATATTTCCGGTGGTCCGGGAAATTATAAGGTTACGGTGGAGATCGCTCCGCGGTATGTGAACGAGAACTGTACGGCCTGCGGGGAGTGCGAAAAGGTTTGTCAGGGAGAGAGGGAAAACACCTTTGATTTCGGTCTTTCGAAGACCAAGGCCATCTATCTTCCTCATCCCATGGCGTATCCCCTGCGTTATGTGCTGGACAAATCGGCCCTGGCTGAAGGGGATCTTGAGCGAATAAAAGAGGCCTGTAAATACAACGCTATCGATCCTGATATGCAGCCTCAGACGGTGGAGCTTGAGGTGGGGGCCATCATCTGGGCCACGGGATGGAAACCTTACGACGCCAGAAAGCTAGACAACCTGGGTTATGGGCGTTTCGAGAACGTGATCACCAACATGGAGATGGAAAGGCTGGCCTCGCCCACCGGACCCACGGGCGGCAGGATCCTGCGACCTTCGGATCAGGCGGAGCCCAAGACGGTGGCCTTCGTGCAGTGTGCGGGTTCCCGGGATGAAAACCATCTCCCCTACTGTTCCTACATCTGTTGTCTGGCCTCCCTCAAGCAGAGTCTTTACCTGGCGGAGCAGAACCAGGAGACCGAGATTTATTTCTTCTATATTGATATTCGAACTCCCGGCCGCTATGAAAAGTTCCTGCGTCGGGCGCAGGAGGAGGCCCGTATCAATTTTATCAAGGGCAAGGTGGCCAAGATAGAAGAGGATCCAGAGACCAAGGATCTGATCGTGACGGCGGAGGATACCCTTTCCGGGAAGAAGGTGAGTCAGCGGGTGAACATGGTGGTGCTGGCGGTGGGTATGCAGCCCTCGCTGGCCGGGGAGACTCTGCCCGCGGGGGTTTCGGTGGACGAAAATGGTTTCGTGCAGATTTCCGAAGGGATGTATGCCTGCGGCTGTGCCCGGCTTCCGCTTGATGTCATGACTTCTAACGAGACGGCTACGGCCGCCGCTCTCAAAGCCATACAGACCATTGTAAGGGGGTAATCCATGAAGATCGGCGCCTTTATCTGCACCTCTTGTAATATTGGAGATAGGCTTGAGGTAGGGGATCTGGAGGCTGCGGCCCAGGATCAGGGGGCCCAGTTTGTGGCCTCCCGGGAGTTTCTCTGCAGCAAAGAGGGTTGCCAGTTTATTAGCGAGGCCATCCAGAACGAGGGACTTGAGGCCGTGGCCATCTGTGCCTGTTCCCCACGGGTCAATTATGACGTCTTCAACTTCGGCAAGGTGGCCGTAGAGAGGGTCAATCTTCGGGAAGGTGTGGTCTGGAGCCGTTTTCCGGTCCCGGGTGAGGGCGAGGAGTCCGTGGACGATAGCAAAGAAGTGGCCGAGGGGGTGACCTTCAAGGATGAGCTCATGTCCCTGGCCAAGGATTATATCCGGATGGGGGTGGCCAAGCTCCAGAGTTACAAGCATCCGGAGCCTTACAAACCGGAGGAAGAGATTTCCAAGACCGTGCTGGTGATCGGAGGCGGTGTGGCCGGAATGACGGCGGCCCTGGAGGTGGCCAAGGCCGGTCACCCGGCCATCATCGTGGAGAAGGAGAAGGAGCTCGGGGGTTTTGCGGCCAGGATGAAGGCCCAGGTCAAAGCCGAGCCGCCTTTTGACGGTCTTTCCGAGCCGGTGGTGGGTAAACTCATCTCCGAGGTTCAGGGCCACGAGAACATCACGGTCCATACCGGAGCCCAGGTCACGAGCATCAAGGGGGCGCCGGGGCTCTTTACAGTTACGATCAAGAAGGGCGGGAACGAGGAAGAGGTCAAAGTAGGGGCCATTGTAGTGGCCGCGGGCTGGAAGCCCTACGACGCCTCCAAGCTTGAGGATCTCGGCTACGGGAAGTTCGCCAACGTGGTGACCAACGTGGAATTCGAGGAGATGGCCGCCCGGGGAGAAATCAGGAAGAAGGATGGTTCCCCGGTGAAGAGTGTGCTTTTCGTGCAGTGTGCCGGGCAGCGGGACGAGAATCACCTGCCCTATTGTTCCTCGGTCTGCTGTATGGTTTCCCTCAAACAGGCCAAGTATTTGCGGGAGACGGATCCGGAGGCCAAGGCCTATATCGTTTATAAAGACATGCGTACGGTGGGTATCTACGAGAATTTTTACAAGAACATGCAGAACGATCCCGGGATCTTTCTCACCAAGGGGGAGATCAAGGAAATTGCCGAGGAAGGCGACCGACTGGTGGTGAAGGTGGATCAGACCCTTTTTGGAGAGGAAGTGGAGATTCCGGTGGATATGGTGGTGCTTGCCACGGGTATGGTCCCGGCCACGGCCGAGGATCCCATCATTCCTCTGGAGTACCGGCAGGGGCATGGTTTTCCGGAGCTGGAACTCTTTTACGGTTTTGCGGACTCCAACTATATCTGCTTCCCTTACGAGACCCGCCGGACGGGCATTTACGCCGCCGGGGCGGTGCATCAGCCCATGACCATCTTTCAGGCCATGGAGGATGCCACCGGGGCGGCGCTTAAGGCCCTTCAGTGTCTCAAGGCCATTGAGATGGGACATGCCGTGCACCCGCGGACCTGGGACTTCGCCTATCCGGAGTGGGACCTCAAGATGTGCACCCAGTGTAAACGTTGTACCGAGGAGTGTCCCTTCGGAGCTCTGGATGAGACGGAGGATGGAACGCCCATGCCCAATCCCACCCGTTGCCGTCGGTGCGGAACCTGTTTCGGGGCCTGTCCGCAGCGAATCATCAACTTCAAGGACTACAGCATCGATATGGTCACCCAGATGATCAAGGCCTGCGAGATGCCGGAGCCGGACTATGGACTTTATCGGGTGCTGGCCCTGGTGTGCGAGAACGACGCTTATCCGGCCCTGGATATGGCGGCTTACCGGCGTTTGAACCTTCCGGTGGCCTTTCGGGTGATTCCGGTGCGGTGCTTGGGGGCGGTGAATGTTTCTTTTGTGAAGGACGCCATGAGTAAAGGTTTCGACGGGGTGTTGCTGCTGGGGTGCAAATTCGGAGAGAATTATCAGTGTCACTTTATCAAAGGGAGTGAGCTGGCCAACCGGCGGATGGAGAACGTGGCCGAGACCCTCCAGCAGCTGGCTCTGGAGACCGAACGGGTGACGTTAGAGATCGTGGCCATTGACGAGGTGGAGAGGTTGCCCCAGATTATGGGTAAGTTCGTGGAGTTTCTCCAGGAATACGGAGAAAGCCCATTTAAGGGATGGTAAGGAGGTAGGATATGGCCCGTATAGAGCCCGACGTCAAAACCGTAAAAGAAATTCAGGCTGCCGGAGGGGATACGGTCAAAAAGTGTTATCAGTGCGCCACCTGTGCCTCGGTATGCCCTCTGGCCACCGAGGAGGTGCCTTTTCCCCGGAAGCAGATGCTGCTGGGGCAGTGGGGCTTTAAGGAGAAGTTGCTTTCGGATCCGGCCCTCTGGCTGTGTCACCAGTGCGGGGACTGTTCGGTCTATTGTCCGCGTGGAGCGCGGCCGGGGGACGTACTGGGGGCGCTCAGGAATATGGCCGTGCGGGAGCTTTCGGAGTTCAAGTTTCTCTGGACCTTTTACAACAAGCCCTGGGGCCTCCCTATCATCTTTTTGATCGCCACCTTTTTTGTGGTCCTATCCATGTCCTTTTTCATGGGGGGGATCCCCGGATTTTTCCACTGGGACCTTATTCCTTCCCTCAACATAGAAGAGGCCCATATACTCTTTTTGAAGCTCTCACCCAATGTGCTGGCTATTGACGCGGTCTTTGTACCGCTGGCGGTCTTTGTGGTGGTGATGGTGGGGATAGGGGTCAACCGGATGTGGAACGGCATGGTGGAGAACGCCGGTATTCCGGCGGCTTATCGGTTGGGGTTCTGGGCCCTGGTGAGTACCTATCTGGTTCCGGCCATCAAGGAGATCCTGGCCCACAGTCGTTTTCAGGAGTGCGGGGCCAATCAGTGGCGTTTTAACGGGCACCGGATGCTTCTCTGGTCTTTCATTATCCTCTTTTTTGTTACGACTACGGTTTTTATCGCGGCGGACATCTTTGGTTTTCATACTCCCTGGCCGCTTTATAACCCGATCAAGATTCTGGCCAATATCGGGGCTATCCTTTTGCTTTACGGGGTGATCAGTCTCATCTCCAACCGCAGCCGGGCGGCCATGGAGGGGAAGCTCACGAGTTCCTATCAGGACTGGTTCCTGATCTATCTCATTCTGGCGGTGGGCCTGACCGGGATCCTTACGGAAGTTCTGCGTCTGGCCCAGGTTTCGCTCTATCCTTTGATGTATACTCTGCATTTGATTGTGGTCTTCATGCTCTTTTTGAGTATTCCCTATTCCAAGTTTGCTCATCTGGTTTACCGAACCACGGCTTATGTTTTTGATCTTTACAGCCGTGACGTCCGGGCGAAGATGGCTGCCCTTTCTGCGGCGCAGGCCACGGAGGTGGCCGAGGGGGCTCCGGCCGAAGAGTCTTCGGTGGAAGCGGAGGGCGCTTCCACCGGGGAGGAGGCCAAGGCTTAAACTCCTTGACATTCGAGGGGCTTTGGTTATAATTGAAAAAAGCAGGTCTGAGGTGTCAGACCTGCTTTTTTGATGGAGGGGTTCCCGAGCGGTCAAAGGGGTCGGGCTGTAAACCCGATGGCTCAGCCTTCGGAGGTTCGAATCCTCCCCCCTCCACCAATTTGAGATGGATGGAATGGAAATTAAGGGGCGGGAGTAGCTCAAGTGGTAGAGCATCAGCCTTCCAAGCTGAGGGTTGCGGGTTCGAGTCCCGTCTCCCGCTCTAAGGGGTATAAGGAGCCCACGTAGCTCAGGAGGTAGAGCACTTCCTTGGTAAGGAAGAGGTCACCGGTTCGAGTCCGGTCGTGGGCTCCAGATTTTGCGATTAAAAATCAGGAGGGGAAAGATGTCGAAGCCGAAGTTTGAGCGGAAGAAGCCGCATTTGAACATTGGGACGATAGGGCACATAGACCATGGGAAGACGACGTTGACGAGTGCGATCACGCGGGTGTTATCGACGCGAGGTTGGGCGGAGTGGG
>JALWCD010000010.1:0-3017 GCA_027036915.1 Thermodesulfatator sp.
GAATACCAGAATGTGGTTGAAATCTGCGACCGGTTTCCGGATCTTCGCATCGTGGTAGGGGAGCCCCTTTTCTTTCGCTGGGAATATGTGAAGGAGGTCCTCGAAGTTCTTTCCCGGGAATTTCTTCCGCCCGAAGAGGGGATAAACATCCTGGTGGCTCACGGAACGGATGTAACCGCGAGCGGTGCAAACGTTACCTACCTGGGGCTGGACTGGCTGGTGCGCAAACACTATCCCAATGTGCTGGTGGGTACGGTGGAGGGAGTGCCGGATGGAGAAGCGGTCCTGAGGGAGGCCATGAAATATCCCGGAAAAAGGGTCCGTTTTATTCCCCTGATGTTCGTGGCCGGAGATCATATTATGAACGACATCATGGGGCGGGAGCTTGAGGAGGGAGAGCGAAGCTGGCGGGAAACCGTGGAGGAGGCGGGGAAGATGGCTGACTGTGTGACCACCACAATAGAAGGAAAGACCTACTACAAGGGTCTGGGACTTTATCCGGAGATTGACGAACATTTTATCAGGCAAATCAAACGAGCCTTAAAAATTCTTGAGCAATACTGAAGGGGAATCTTTATTGGAAAGGCCTGTGCTTTACGGGATAGGGGTTGGGCCCGGGGATCCGGAACTTCTGACCTTAAAGGCGGTAAGGGTCCTTCGGGAGGCACGGCACGTTTTTGTGGCTTCTTCAAGCAGGAATGAGCATTCGCTGGCCCTGAGGGTAGCCGGAAGCCACATCCCTAAGGGGACTCCGGTGGAAAGGCTTTCCTTTCCCATGACCCGGGATCGCGAGGTCTTGGAGAGGGCCTGGGAGGAGAACGCCCGCCGGGTGGCGGAGGTCCTCACCCGGGAAAAGACCGCGGCCTTTCTCACCCTGGGAGACCCGGCCCTCTTTTCCACCTTCGGGCATCTGGCCCGCAAGGTGAAGGAGTTTCTTCCCGGGGTTGGGATCGTCATGGTTCCAGGGATCACGGCCGCGCAGGCCGCAGCCGCAAGACTCAATATACTTCTGGCCGAAGGGGAGGGGGCCTTTGTAATCGCAAGCGGTCTGGCGCAGGAAGAAGTCCTTCGCAAATTTACAGGCGGGGCTACCAGTATCGCCCTTTACAAGGTCTATCGCCGGGCAGAGAGGATTGTTAGCCTCCTGGAGGCGACCGGCCGCCTCAGGGAGACCAGGGCCATATCTTTCTGCGGTTTTCCCGAGGAAAAGATTTACGAGGATCCCCGGGATCTCTCCCACTCAACCCCGCCCTACTTCACCCTCCTCCTTGTGGGAGGGAAACCCCTTGACTAAGCACTAAATTTTTTATTTTTAAAGTAACACAAAATCGAATAAGGAGGTGTCAGGTGAGAAAGGGGAGGGGAATTTTTAAGAGAAAAGGCAAGCATTACCTAGGGGTCTTTAAAGTTACATGTTGGCTCATGAGTTTGTTTATTTTTTTGATCCCGGGGCTTTCCCGGGCCACGGATCCTGAGGTGGAAGAGTTAAAGAGGCTGCTTCGCCAGGTGCTCGAGGAGAACCGGAGGCTTGCCGAGAGGGTCTCGGAGCTTGAAAGACGTCTTGCGGTTTATGAAAAAAGGGTCCCCCAGGAGGAGGTAAAGGTTGAGCCTTCCGGGGAAAAGCCCTGGTATGAGCGGGTTGAGGTGGGTCTTTCGGTAGCCGGTCTTTTTCAGTCCGCTATCGGGGTGGACAAGGAACTGGCCAACCTTCACGCCCACGGGGGAAGGGAGCCCGCGGGAGTAGCCGACCTCGTGATGCGGGATGAGAACAAGGCCTATGCCGCCGCGGCGGTGGATCTGAGCTTTACCGCGGAGTTTTCGGATAGGGAGCGGGCCTATGTTCTCCTTGAGATGGGCTCCGGTAAGAATCCGGAATCCGAGATCCCGAGCTTTTCCGGGATCGTGGATGAGGCCCTTTCCATGGTCCCGGTGGAGACCGACGACGGCGATGTGCGGGTGAGCGAGGCCTGGTTTGAGAGGGAATGGCCCCTCGGGAACGGAAGATTCCGCTTTCGTTTCGGAAAGATTGACATCACCACCGAGGTGGACCAGAACGCCTACGCCAACGACGAGAACGCCCAGTTCATGAGTCCGGCCTTTGTGAATAATGCCGCGGTGGAGTGGGCCTCTTACAGCTTCGGGATGGTGGCAAGCTACGAAACCGATCGCTGGGCCTTAACCCTGGGTTACGAGGACGCGGACTCGGGCTGGGATAATCTTTTTGATTACCCCTTCCTGGTGGCGCAGCTCGCCGTGAGTACGAATTTCCGGGGGCGTCCCGGAAACTACCGGTTTTACGTGTGGTATCAGGGGGAAAAACACCTCGAGTGGGATGACCTCAAGGACTACCTGGCCCGGGGTACGGAACCGGAAAACGAGGATCCGGCCTGGGGCTTCGGGGTTTCCTTCGATCAGGAGATAGCCGAAGGCGTAGGGCTCTTTTTCCGTTACGGCTGGCGGGGGGATGATCTTGTGGGTTACTGGAACGGAGAACTGACCAATCTGGACTTTTCCTACGGTTTTTACCAGACCGCAAGCCTGGGCCTTACCCTTTCCGGGGCCCTCTGGGGGCGCGAAGAGGACGAGCTGGGCCTCGGGGTGGCCTGGTTCGCCGTAAGCGACGACTATGAGGATTACTGGGAGGCCGAGGGGATTTACGTCCGGCGTCTCCTTTCCGATCGTCACATGCATCGCCACGAGGCCCGGGATGAATGGCACATAGAGCTTTACTATCGCTTCCAGGCCGGAAAGCATCTTTCCCTGACGCCGGATTTTCAGTACACCTGGAACCCGGCCGGCCTCAAGGACGACGGATTCTGGATCCTTTCCCTCCGCGGGATCTGGGAGTATTGATGTTTGTGGGCTTTAAGTTGGACCCCGGGGTTGCCCCGGGGTCCATAAGGTTAAGAGTCCCGGTCTATTCCCACCTTTAAATTTCGCAGACTTCTCTGGGGGCGAACCAGCGGTATAGGGCCGGAAGCAGAAAGAGGGTGTTCAGGGTGGAGGCGAACAGCCCC
>JALWCD010000010.1:3027-5186 GCA_027036915.1 Thermodesulfatator sp.
CCGGTGGCGAAAAGAAGCGGAAGGAGCCCCAGGGCGCTGGTAAGGGCGGTCATAAGCACCGGTCGCAACCGCAGAAGGGCCCCCCTCAGGGCTGCTTCCTCCACCGGAAGACCCTTGGCCTGAAGCTGACGGATACAGGTCACCAGGACCATGCCGTTCTCCAGGGCGATTCCGAAAAGGGCAATGAAGCCCACCGAGGCCGGCACCGAAAGATACTGTCCGGTAAGCCACAGGGCCACCAGCCCCCCCACCAGGGCCAGCGGAAGATTGGCCATGATCAGAGTCGAAAGGCGCACCGAACCGAAGCTCATGAAAAGCATGAAGAACACCAGGGCCAGGGTCACCGGGATCACCACCCGCAGGCGCCGGTTGGCCTCCTCCTTGAGTTCGAACTCTCCGCCCCAGGTTATGAGATAACCCGGAGGAAGTTTGAGCTCGCGGTCGATCTTATTCCGGGCTTCTTCCACGAAGGAGCCTATGTCCCTTCCGGAGACGTTGCACTGGACCGTGATGAAACGCTGGATATCCTCCCGGGTGATCTGGCGGGGGCCTATGATCTCGCGAATCTCAGCCACCTCCCGCAGGGGAATGAAGCCCCCGCCCGGAGTCCGTAAAAGAAGATTCCCTATGCGTTCCGGATCGTTGCGGTACTCGGGTTTTAGCCTTACGAAAATGTCGAAACGTTTCAGGCCCTCAAAGATCTCCCCCACGCTCTTTCCGCCCACCCCGATCTCGATCACCTCCTGGACGTCGGCAAGGGAAAGACCGTAGCGGGCCAGTTTCTTACGGTCCGGGCGGATGAGGAGCTGCGGAGTTCCCGAGACCTGATCCACCTGGACATCCACCGCTCCGGGAACCGTGCGGATGATCTCCGCCACCCGGTCTCCCAGGCGTTTAAGCGTGTCCAGATCCTCGCCGAAGATCTTGATGGCGATCTCGGCCCGAACACCCTCCATGAGCTCGTCCACGGTCATCTCGATGGGCTGGGTGAAATTGGTGAGCACACCGGGGATCTCACCGAGCTCGTGCCGGATGAGATCCACCAGGGCCTCCTGGTCCCTGACCCGCCAGGTCTCGCGGGGGTGAAGAAGAATGTACATCTCGGCGCTGTTTATGGGGTCGGTGTGGGCCCCCACCTCGCCGCGGCCGATCCGGGAAACCACCCCGCGGATCTCAGGAATCTTCATGAGCCGGCGTTCCACCAGCATGGTCAGGCGTTTGCTTTCGGAAAGCGAGATGGAAGGAGCCATGGTGAGACGCAGCACGATGGTGCCTTCCTGGAGTTTGGGGACAAATTCCGAACCCAGGCGACTGGCCACGAATCCCCCGGTCCCTATCAGGATCAGGGCCACCAGGATGGCCACCCGTGCATGGCCCACGAAGAACCGCCCGAACGGGCGATAAAGCCGTTCAAGCCCACGGATAATCCACTCGCCCGGGGAAAAACCGCCCTTTTGGCCTGTCTTCATAAGATAGGAGGAAAGGGCCGGGGTGATGAGGAAGGCGTAGAGCAGCGAGCCCAGGAGGGCCAGGATTACGGTATAGGCCAGGGGCCGGAAGGTCTTGCCCTCGACGCCTTTTAAGGAAAGGATGGGGAGGAAGACCAGGGAGATGATGAAAAGGGCGAAGGCCACCGGACGGCCCACCTCCGTGCAGGCCTCAGCCACCACGGAGAGTTTCGAGCGGTCGGGGTTTTCGCGGAGCTTGCGGTCCACGTTTTCCACGAAGACGATGGCCCCGTCCACCAGCATCCCGATGGCGATGGCCAGCCCCCCGAGGGACATGAGGTTGGCCGAAAGCCCGAACTTGCGCATGCCCAAGAAGGCCAGGGCGATGGAAAAAGGGATGGCCAGGGCCACCACCACGCTCGCCCGAAAACCCCCGGTAAAAAGCATCAGGACCACGATAACCAGGATCATGCCCTGGCCCAGGGCCGAGGTCACGGTGGAGATACAGGCTTCAACCAGGCTCTTCTGTTCGTAATAGGGTACGATGCGCACGCCCTCCGGAAGGATGCGGTTGATCTCCCGGATCTTCTCCTCCACCCGACGGATCACGGTGGAGGAGTTTTCGCCGTAGAGTTTGATGACCTGCCCGGCCACCACCTCGGTCTTCCCGTCCTTGGTCTGGAGGCCCCGCCGGATGGCCCCGCCGACCTT
>JALWCD010000011.1 GCA_027036915.1 Thermodesulfatator sp.
CTGTGAGTTTCGGAGAAGGGTTTGACGCTGAGGATCCGGAGTACGGCGGTCTTGATCTGCACAACGAAGCCACCAACATCGAGAGCCGTATGCTCTACCTGGACTTTGCCCTGCCCTGGTTTGAGAACGTGCGGGTTAAGGCCGGTCTGGCTCCCTACTACGTGAACCGGTTCCTCTGGAACGAGACCGCGCCGGGCATCGCCGTCTACGGCAACACGGACCTCGGCTTCGGGAACCTCAACTACGCCCTGGTCTGGGTCCGGGCCCGGGATAAATGGGGGAGCAACAACGACAAAAGTGACAACAATGATGCCGACGCCTGGGCCATCGTGCTGGGCTACGACGCTACCAAGATGAGTGGCCTGGATAAAGCTAAGGTTCTGGGCTATTTCATCTATCTCAACGACCAGACCCGCAATTACAATTACTATTACAACGGTCTTTCCTCCGACAATCAGCCCTGGTACCTGGGACTGGATCTGGATCTCGCCCGCGGCCCCTGGAGCCTGAACACCGGGTTCATTTACGAGGGTGGCGATTTTGATCTTCACGATGGGACCGTTACTGTTCCTGCCGGTATGGAAGACAATATGGATCACGATGCCTGGTTGCTCTATGCCGAGCTCGGGTATCAGGTGAACGAGCAGACCAAGGCCTCCTTCCTCTGGTGGTGGGCTACGGGCGATGACGATCCCTACGACGGCGACGTGGAGAACTTCAACGCCATCGACACCCACACCTTTGGCAGCGTGGTCCTCTTTGAGGACGCGGCTTTCGACGACGGCTATGTGGTCTCCCGTCATCCCTACCTCAACAACCTGGGGTTCCAGATGTATCGCCTGCGGGTGGACTATCAGGCCACGCCGAGGCTTGCGCTGGCCGCGGCGGTCAACTACATGAAGTTCGACGAGGACGCCTACTGGGTGGAGGAGCCCTCTAACGCGGTCAAGCACGACGACGACATCGGATGGGAGCTTGATGTCTACGCCAAGTACGAGCTTTACAAGGACCTCACCTTAGACATCGCTGCCGGTTACCTCTGGGCTGGAGACGCTCTTGACGCCTGGGCGGACAAGGACGGTGACGGCGCGGTGGACAGCGACGCCGACGATATGTACCGGATCTCCGTGGGGGTGACCTACACCTTCTAAGCCCGAAACTCTATCGGGATCTCGAAGGGGCGGCAGGTGCCGCCCCTTTTTGTTTTTGAGATCTTGCTCTTTACTTTTTGCCCTTCCGGGATAAAAATTTTTCCTGATGAGGAAGGTTAAGGTCTTTTTCCCGGTCCTCTTTTTCTTCTTCCTTTGGGCCGGGGCCTCCCTTCTAGCCCTTGACATAAACACCGCCACGGAGGAGGAGCTGGCGGAGCTTCCCGGAATAGGTCCGGTTCTGGCCCGCCGGATCGTGGAATACCGCCGAACCCACGGCCCCTTCCGGCGGCCTGAGGACCTCCTGGCCATTAAGGGAATAGGCCCCAAAAGACTCTCGCGTCTTAAGGCCTACCTTGATTTCGGAAGGCCGGGCCTGCGGGGAGGGTCTTCCGGGGAAGTCCCGGAGGCACGGCTGGCCAGCGGACCTTTCATTTACCGCTGGGTGGACGAGAAGGGGGTGGTGCACTTTACGGAATTCCCGGAGGAGATACCGCCGCGGTATCGGGCCGGGGCCGAAAGGATTCCCTTCCCTGCAGGGCACACCGGAGAAGAGGAAAGTCTTACGGAATCACCCCGTCCTTCCCCGAAAGCCTCTTCCGGAAAGGCTTCCGGAAAACCGGACACCGATATTCTGGGGCGGGATCTGGCCTGGTACCGGAAGGAGAAGATACGTCTCAAGAACGAGATCGCGCGGCTCCGGGCGCAGATCGAGGAGAACCGGCAGGTCATGCGCCTTCTTCACGGGGGCTCGCCCCAGGCCCGTCGGGGCACGCGCACCAGGTACGGTCTCAAGCTGGGGGAGGGGCCCCTTCTCAGGCGCTGGGCGGAATACAAACGGCTGCGGCGTATCAATCAGGAGCTGGAAAAGAAGCTCGCCGAGCTTGAGTATCGTCTTGAGAAAGGTCTTTACCGGGAGGCCCTGAGAACACACGCCCCGGAAGAGGTACTTGAGTTTCTCAGAAAGGATCCTTAAGTGTCCTCTCCAGGGCCTGAAGAAGCCTTTCGTTTTCCTCGAGAAGACGCAGGGCCAGGCGGATGAATCTATCCGAAAGTCCCCGGAAGTTTCCGCAGGCCCGGATGAGGAGGCGACTTTCGGAAAGGAGCCGAGCGCGAAGTTTCTCTCCCGAGAGCCCCTCCGGAAGTTCCACCAGGAGAAAATTGGTCCGTGAGGGAAAGACGGAAAGGCCGAGGGCGGAAAGCCTGTGACTCACCCGGGGCCTTTCCTCGGCCAGAAACTTCCTTACCAGGGCCTCGTGTTTCTTCTGACCTACCAGAAACTCGCCTGCCACCTGGGCCAGGCGGTTTACGGCCCAGGGAAGCTCCCGGCCGCGAAGCACCCCGGAAAGGGGCTCTGCGGCCGCGGCAAACCCCAGACGCAGCCCCGGGATGCGATAGATCTTGGAGAAGGAAAAAAGCACCACCAGGTTCTCCGGATAAGGTCTTGCGGAAAGGAGGCTTTCCGTGTCATCTGCGGCAAAGGGAAGGTAGGATTCGTCCACCACGAAGACCGCCTCCGGATGCCGGGTGATGAAACCGTAAAGGGTGTCCCTTCTAAGAAAGGCCCCGGTGGGATTGTTGGGGTTGCAGATGAAGACGAGATCTCCCGGGGCGATAAGGGCCTCAAGCTCCTCAAGCGGGGGCCGAAAATCATTTTCTTTTCGGGCGAAGACGTAATGCGCCCCGACTGCCGCCCGTCCTGCGGCGTCCTCGTAATCCGCGTAGGTGGGCCCCAGGATGAGGACCCTTTGGGGCTTTAAGGCCTCGGGCAGGGCGAAGATCCACTCCGTGGTGCCGGAGGAGGGGAAAAAGGCCTCCTCGCAAAGACCGAAACGGCGGGCGAGGGCCCGGCGGAGGGTGAAACTGTCGGCCTCGGGGAGGTGTTCTATCTCAGGAAGATGTTTCTGGAGAAGATCGTAGAGCCCTCCCGGAGGGGGCAGGGGGCTTACGTTGCTGCTGAAATCAAGGATCTCGCCCGGGGAAAGGCCCATTTCCCGGGCCAGGTGGTAGACCTCGCCTCCGTGGCCCCGGATCACCTCCAGGCTCCGGTCTCAAGATGCCGTTCGATGCGTGAAGAAAGATCCAGGGGAAGGCCCGGGCTATCCCAGCGGATCTCTCCTTCGGCAAAGGCCTTGAGGGTGTAGACGATGAGGGGAAGCTCCCGCCGCACGCCCTCCTCGCGGATCCTCCGGAAAAGCGGCTCGGCCTCGCCTTCCTCGTGTATTAAGGCCGAAAGCCCCCGGGTGAGAAGCTTCCTTTCGCAGGCCTCCCAGAGGGGATCCCAGGCCCCTCCCCGGATGGAGAATCGGCAGAAGGTGGCCGCCGGGCCCTCATCCAGCACCGGGGTCACCCGGTGCATCATGACCCCGGTCTCCTGCGCCCGGGCGGAGATGAGCTGCCAGATGACCTCCTGCCAGGTGCCCTTGGGGCCTCCGGGAAGGGCCGGATGAAGGTTTAGCATGGGAAGGCTCTCGCAGGCCTCCTCCGAGACCACCCACATGTAGCCGGCAAGGACCGCGAGATCCACCTCCTCCGGAAGGAGTTCCAGTACCCGGCGGTGATAGAGGGTGCGCCAGGTCTTACGGTCCTTCTTACGAAGCTCGGGCTCAAACTCCCGGGCCGAAAGGTGGACCACCGGAAGGCCCAGCTCCCGGCAGAGCTCAAGGAAGAGATCCGACTCCCGGCTTTCCCCCGGCCGTCGGGAGAGGAACACATAGACGATCTTGGCCGGGATGAAACCCTCGCGGATGCGGTCGTGGACGGTCTTGAGAAGAAGCCTTGCGGCCTCGTCCCTTCCGGTGGAAAACCAGCCCAGCCGATACATGTCTCCTTTGTAAAAGCTTTTCGGCCTGCGGTCAATTCCCTGAAGCCACTCCGGAAGGCTTCCCTCTCAGAGGGATCCTTGTTCCCTTTGACCGCAAACTCAATGAAGCTGCGGCTTCCGAGGCCCTGAAAGTGTTAAAGGTATAGACCCTTCATTCTGGAAGACTCGCCACGGGGCAGGGGCGGAGAGGGGCCCCTGCCCCCGGAGTTTTAGCGCAGGTCGAAGCGGTCGAGGTTCATGACCTTGTTCCAGGCGGAAACAAAGTCGGATACGAATTTTTCGCGGCCATCGTCTGCGGCATAGACCTCGGCCACGGCCCGAAGTTCGGAGTGATGTCCGCAAAGGAGATCCACCCGCGTGGCGGTGAAACGGAGCTTTCCGGTGCGCCGGTCGTAGCCCTCAAAGAGCCTGCGGGTCTCGTCCACCGGCCGCCACTCAAGGTCCATGGAAAGAAGATGCACGAAAAAGTCGTTGGTGAGGGTTTCGGGCCTTTCGGTAAGAACCCCGTGGAGGGAGCCGTCCCAGTTGGTCTTAAGCACCCGAAGGCCTCCGAGAAGGACCACCATCTCCGGGACGCTTAAGGAAAGGAGTTCGGCCTTATCCACCAGCATTTCTTCCGGGGAAAGGGGCGCCCGGGGGCTTATGTAGTTCCGGAAGCCGTCGGCCAGGGGCTCCATGTATTTCCAGCTTTCCACATCAAGGTCCTCCTGGGGGAGATCCACCCTTCCGGGGGTGAAAGGTACGGTGATTTCCATCCCGGCCCTTCGGGCGGCTTCCTCCACCGCGGCGCAGCCCCCAAGCACGATGAGGTCCGCAAGCGAGACCCGTTTGTTCCCCTTCTGGGAGGAGTCGAACTCCTTCTTGATTCCTTCGAGCACCGAAAGGACCCTCTCAAGGAGCGGAGGGTTGTTGACCTCCCAGTCCCTTAAGGGTTTCAGGCGGATGCGGGCCCCGTTGGCCCCGCCGCGCAGGTCGCTGGCCCGGAAGGTGGAGGCCGAGGCCCAGGCGGTAAAGATCAGCTCCGAGATCGTAAGCCCGGAGGAGAGGATCATCTCCTTGAGTTTCCGGATGTCCCCGTCCTCGATAAGGTCGAAGTCCCTTTCTGGAAGGGGGTCCTGCCAGGGGAAGACCTCTTCCGGAACCTCGGGCCCAAGGTAGAAAGAGCGCGGCCCGAGGGCGCGATGGGTGAGCTTGAAG
>JALWCD010000012.1 GCA_027036915.1 Thermodesulfatator sp.
AAAAGGAGGCCAACCCTGGCCGCCCGGGCCGGCAAGGCCAGCCCCAGGATCAGGAGAAAGACCGCCAGTCTGCGCACTTTATCGGCCCAGGCGTTTCAGGTATTTACGGGCCAGAGGGGCCTGCTCGCTTCGGGGGTAGTTCTTGAGGATCTTCGCGAAAAGGATCCGGGCGGCTTCCGTGTCGCCTATGCGAAGGAAGGCCAGCCCCTGTTTCAGCAGGGCGGCCGGAACCTTGTAGTGTTTGGGATAGCGGTCGATGACCTTCTGGTATTCCAGGATGGCCTCCTCGTAGCGGCGTTCGGCGTAGTAGCTCTCCCCGATCCAGAAATAAGCGTTGGCGGCGTATTTTCCTTCCGGATAAAGCTCCAAATAACGCCGGAAGGCCCGGCGAGCCGCTTCATATTTCTTCTGTTTCATGGCCGAAAGCCCTTCCTGATAAAGGGCCTCTTCCGAAGGTTTCTTTTCGGAAGGACTTTCGGCTTTCCGGGAGGGCTTAACCGTAGGCCGGCCCTTCTCCAGGGCCGCCAGGCGTTTCAGGACCTCGCCCTGGAATTCCGAAAAGGCCTCGCGGTCCTGCTTTTGCTGGTAGGAGAGCTCCTCAAAGAGCCCGTTCAAACGGGCGATCTCGGCTCTTGTTCTTTCGATTTCGGCCAGGAGCTCGGCCCGCTTCTCGCTTAACGCGCCGGTCTCCTTCTCCAGAGCCGAGAGCCGTTTCTCCAGGGCCGAAAGCCTCCGCGCTTCATCCCGCAGCCTCTTTTCGATTTCGGCCAGTTTCTTCTCCTGAAGACCGGCCTGAGTTTCCAGGGCCGAAAGCCTCAGGGAAAGGTCCTGGATCTCCTGCTGGGAAACCATGCAGCCCGAAAGGAGAATACCCAGGAGGACCACTATCAACCCGCGCATACTTTGCTTTTAGCGGTCTTTAAGGAGGGCGTCAAGTTCGGAAAGGATGCGCCTGGGGGCCCCGGGGTCGATCAAGGTGGCGGTGCCCACCTGAAAGGCCCGGGCTCCGCAGAGGAGGTATTCGTAAGCGTCGCGCCCGGAGGATATACCGCCGGAGGCGATGAGAGGGATCCGCACTTTCCGGGAAAGCTCATAAACCAGGCGCAGGGTAAGGGGCTTTATGGCCGGTCCGGAGAGACCGCCCAGGTGGAACCGGGGATGCCGGCCTTCCTGGACGACCGCCAGGGCCGGGTAAGTGTTGGCGCAGGTGAGGGCACTGGCCCCGGCCTCCTCCGCGGCCAGGGCCACTTCCTCCACCGGCCCCACCGGGGAAAGTTTGACCGTAAGGAACCCTCCCCACTGGTCTCGCAATCCTCTTATCAGGCGGAAGACCCCTTCGGGGTCACGGGCAAAGGCTATGCCACCTTTTTTGACGTTGGGGCAGGAGATGTTGACCTCGAAGCCGGCCACCCCGGTCTTCCGCAGGCCCTCCACCAGACGGACAAACTCCTCCTCGCTTTCCCCGAGGATGTTGACCAGAACCGGCGGCCCGTAGGAAAGGAGCCTCGGGAGGATCTTTTCCCGGAAGACCGCAAGCCCCGGGTTTTCAAGCCCGATGGAGTTTATCAGGCCACAGGGAGCCTCCGAAAGCCGGGGGGGAGGGTTCCCCGGACGGGGATTCAGAGAGATCCCCTTGCTGACCAGGGCCCCCGCGGAGGCCAGAACTTCCCGGGAAAGATTCTCTCCGAAACCCCAGGTGCCCGAGGCCAGCATCAGGGGATTGGTCAGGGAGAGGTCCGGTATTTCAGACCAGGGCTTCAAGGTCCACCTCCCTGGAGTCCACCGCCGGACCCTCCACACAGACCTTGAGATACCCTCCGCCCCGCCGGGGCACGGCGCATCCCAGACAGAGCCCCCGTCCGCAGGCCATCATGGCCTCCAGCGAGAGGTAAGTGGGAACCCGGTAAAGTTCCCCCAGACGTCCCACGGCCCGGAGCATACCCGGCGGTCCGCAGGCCAGGATCAGGGCCGGCCTGTTTTTCTGCAGAGCCTCCTCCAGCGGGACCGTCACCAGCCCCGGCCGTCCCCGAGAACCGTCCTCGGTCACCGGAACGATCCCGGCCAGGGTCGAGAACCTCCGAAGCCTCAGGAGATCGTCCCGGCGTCGTCCCCCGTAAAAAAGACGGGCGGAAAGTCCGTTCTCCCGGAGTTTCTGCAGATAAAAAAGAAAGGGCGCCACCCCTATGCCTCCGGCCACCAGCCAGACCGGCCCCTCCTCGGGAAGGGGAAAGGGCCGACCGAGGGGGCCGTCTATCTCCACGGGATCCCCCCGACGAAGGTGCGAAAGCCTCCGGGTTCCCGGGCCACGCACCTGATAAAGCAGGACTAGTCGGCCCTCGGCCACTTCATGAATGGAGAAGGGCCTTGGTAGCAAAGGATCCCGGCTATACCAGCCCCTGACTCTTACGAACTGCCCCGGCCGGGCCTTCTCGGCCACGGCCGGGGCCTCGATGGTCAGGAGAAAATACCCCGGAGCCAGCCGGCGCTGGGTGTAAACTCTGGCCGCGATCACCAGCCCATTTTCTCAAGAAAAACGATAAAGGCCAAGAGGAGTCCGGCAAAAATCGCGCCCACCAGGAGAGGCGGCAGATGAAACAACATGGGCAGCGAGATCTTGCCGTAAGCCCCTATTCCGAGAAGTTTTTCTTTCCAGAAAGGGTAGGTGTGGGCGTAGGCCATGGCCCCGCAGAGCCCCCCCAGGATCCCGAAAAGACCATCCAGCGAACCTTCGCCCACCGCTCCGGGCATGGTCCCCGGACAATACCCCAGAAGGGCCCAGCCCAGGCCGTAAATCACCCCGCCCACGAAGTTGGCCGCCACAAAAGTGGGCTTCAGGTGATAGGGCGCCAGCCCCAGGGTGGTAAGAAGCTGGATACCCAGTGCCCCCACCACCACTCCGGAGAGCAGGAACTTGAGCACCGTAAGGTCCGTGAGGGTGAGAAGACCCGCATGTTTCTCGAATCGCAGGATGCGAGCTCGCTGAAAGATATATCCCCAGATAACACCCGTGATGAGACCCACCAGAAGCTCCATGGTTTACCCCCTCCTTCGTCCGTAAAGAATTAAGGCCAGAGGAATGCCCCCGGCAAAGAAGCCCGCCACCACGATGAAGGCGCTCACCGCCAGCTGACTCATGCCGGAAAGACCGTGCCCGCTGGGACATCCGCCGGCCAGTCTGGCTCCGTAGATGAGGAGAAAACCGCCCACGAAAGCCCCCAGGGCGCGCACGGCCGGGGAGTCTCCGAAACGCTCGCGCCAGACACCGGGTACCCAGCGGGGCCGGAACTCCCCGTTGCGAACGGCGGCCAGAAAGGCCCCCAGAGGCACCCCAAGCACCAGCATGACCTTCCAGTCGATTCCGGGTTTCTTTTTCCGGTAATAGGCGTTGGCCTCCACGCTCTCCGGCGAGACGGCTTTTTCGATGAGACCGGCCACCTTCACATAGGCCGTGGAGGTCCCCAGGTAGCGGGGATGTCCGAAGAGCTGATAGGTGACCAGGACCGAAACCACCAAGAGGAGCCCAGTGAGGGCCCCGCCCAGATAAGGCGACCACCCGTTTCGCATATTATGTCCTCCTTGAGGGTTTTTGGCCTCTGCCAAAATCCCCTCCATCCGGGGAACCCGGAAGGAGGGGAAGTTACAAGCTAACCTTCTGAGCGGAAATTTTTTAACGTACTATAACCGTGGTTTTATCCACTCCGGTGTTTCCGGTGAGCTTGTCATAAGCGTAAATGGTAAGTTCATAAGCACCCTTTTCCGCAAGCTCCAGCGTGGTGGAGAAAAGACTGGTCTTTCCGGTAAAGGTCAGGGGATAGGTCCCGAAAGGACGGCCGTTGCGCTTTACGATCACGGCCACCTCGTAATTTTCCGGCTTCCAGAAGAACCGCGGATCCACCGGGCAACCGCACATGGGCGTTACCGAGGCCCGCACCTCCACCCGGGCCGGCCCTTTGACCATGCTGTGAGGCGCCGGGCCGAGGGCCCGCACCACCAGACCGGGCATCTCAAGCACCAGTTCCTCGATGTTTTTACCGGGAACCAGCCAGGTGGTCACCGAGACCTCCTGCATGGCCTGGGTCTGGGCCAGCGGCCCGCGGGCGACGATCCTTACCTTCCGGGGCTCGTTCAGATCCAGCACCGCCTCATACCGGGCGGTGTTGCCCACCATGAGCCTGGTGTAGCGTTCTTTGGGAGTCTTCATGAGGAGCTTGGTGTCCCCGGTGCTTCCCCGGGCCACCCCCCGGGCCAGGACCTCGCCGGTACAGGCATCCTCGATGGTCACCAGCACCCCGCCCATGGAGGTCCCGATGAACTTGGCGTCCCGGGCCTTGATCCCCACCACCACCCTGGTGGGCACCGCCCAGGCCGCAACCCCCATCAACCAGACCAGTAACCCCACCATCATCGTCTTAAGTCCCCTCATAGCTAACCTCCTTACGATCTTTGTTTTTTGCTCACAATCTTCTTCTTTTAACTTTAACCATAAACCCTTTTGCCGCCAAAACAAGAGGCTCTTTCCCCCCTTGCCAAAGGGAGGGTTTTCGGCTAATCGGTGGAGATAAATCGTGGCGGAGGTGGTGGAATGGCCATTCCGGAGGACCGGTTTTATTCGGAGGAACATCTCTGGGTGAAAAAGGAAAGGGGGTCGCGCGTTTCGGTGGGGCTTTCGGATTTCGCCTGTCGCCGTTACGGCGAGATCATCGATCTCGAACTCCCCGAGGAAGGGGAGGAAATCGAAAAAGGAGAGGTTTTTGGAAGTGTGGAGACCCCGCGGGGGGTGGAGGAGTTGATAGCCCCGGTTTCAGGCGAGGTTCTGGAAGTGAACGAGGAGGTCCTTGAGGATCCGGAACTGGTGAGCGAGGACGCCTATGGCGAGGGCTGGCTCCTGCGGGTAAAGCTGGACGATCCCGACGAGCTCGAGGAGCTCATGAGTGCCGATGAATACGAGGATTACCTGGAAGAGGAGGCCGAAGAGGCCTTCGAGGAAGAGGAGGAAGAGTTCGACTTCGGGGAAGAGGAGGAATAGTTGCTGGCTGTAGTCTTCCCCGGCCAAGGGTCCCAGTACGTGGGGATGGGGAAGGGCCTGTGGGAGGCCTTTCCCCATC
>JALWCD010000013.1 GCA_027036915.1 Thermodesulfatator sp.
GAAAGGTGTAGGGCTGGTCCTCGGCCAGGATTTCCTGAAAACGGTCGTAGATCTTTTTACGTTTTTTTCGGTCGAAGGTCCGGCGGCCCTCCTCGAGCAGGCGGTCCACCTCCGGGTTGGCGTAGGAGACGAAGTTTAGTCCCGGGGGTTTGATCTTGCTTGAGTGCCAGATGTCGTAGAGGTCGGGCTCCGGGCCGGTGGTCCAGCCCAGGATCACGGCCTCAAACCGCCGCTTGTCGATGAACTCGTGGATGAAGGCCGTCCATTCCACGGTGCGGATGTGGACCCGGATGCCGATCTCCGAAAGTCGTCGCTGGATGATCTGCGCGGCAAGGAGCCGGGAGAGGTTTCCCTGGTTGGTAAGGATGGTGAACTCAAAGGGCCGGCCGTCTTTGTCCAGCACTCCATCGCCGTCGGTGTCGCGCCAGCCGGCACGAGCAAGAAGCCTTTTGGCCCGCTCGGGATCGTAGGGATAGCGTTTGACATTGGGATTGTAAAACCAGGTATCCGGTTTGTAAGGGCCGGTGGCCGGGACCCCCAGGCCGAAAAGGACCCCGTCCACGATCTCGCGCTTGTCGATGGCGTAGGAAAGCGCCTGACGCACCCGCCGGTCCCGGAAGAGGGGGTGTCTGAGGTTGTAGCCCAGATAAGTGTAAGAAAAGGCCAGGTATTTGTATTTGCGGAATCGGGAGAGGAAGGCCCGGGAATTGGTCTGCCGGGCGTACTGGAGCGGGGTAAGATTCATCCAGTCGATGCCCCCGGCCTTAAGCTCCATGAACATGGTGGCCGGGTCCGGGATGACCCGGAAGATGATCCAGTTGAGGTAGGGGCGTCCGGCGAAATAGTCCGGATTAGCGGAAAGGACAATCTTTTCCTGGCTTCGCCATTCCTTGAAGCGAAAAGGGCCGGTTCCCACCGGATGACGCCCGAAATCGGTGCGGGTGAGGTCTTTTCCCTGAAGAAGATGTTTGGGAAGGACCACCAGGTTACCCCAGGAGGAAAGGGCCGGGGCGAAGGGTTTTTTGTAGTGCACCCGGAAAGTGTAGCGGTCCACCACTTCGGCCCGTTCCACCTCCAGGAAATCCCCGGCATAGGCCGTGGGGATTTTGGGGTCGGTGATGAGCTTGAAGCCGAACATCACGTCCTCGGCGGTGAATTCCACCCCGTCGTGCCACTTGACACCTTTGCGGAGATAGAAAGTGATGGTGCGGCCGTCGGGGGAGATCTCGTAGCTTTCGGCAAGGTCTCCCACCAGGTTGAGGTAGGGATCGTACTTGACGAGACCGTTAAAGATGAGACCGGCCACTTCGTGGCTTGCGGCATCCGTGGCGAGCATGGGAATGAGGGTGCTCGCATCCCCGATGGTCCCGATCACCAGGGCGTCGCCGTAGTCCTGGGCGGAAAGAGAGGGGGAAAACAGGAAGAGGAGGACCACCAGAAAGAGGCTTCTCATTTAAAAAGGACCGCTTACCAGAGGGAATTGATAGGAAAAGTAAAGACGCAGTCCCTTCTTGCGGACATATTCCCGCACCTGCGGAGAGGTCTGGTAGGTAACCAGGAGGGGGAAGAGCCTGCGGCCGGGAAGCCACCGCTCCACCTCTTTGAGATGTCGTAGAAACTGGTCCACATCCCGCTTTTTGAGCTGGGTTTTAGCCTCCCCGATCACGTAAAACCTTTCCCCGTTCCGGCGAATCACACCGTAAATGTTCACCTCTATCCAGCGTTCATGCCCCACCTGCAGATATTCCCTGCGGAAGGGCTCTTCCACCTCAAAACCCTCCTCCGCAAGGAGCCGGGGCAACCCCACAAAGGCCCGGTCCTCAAGGAGATAGCCCACCGCATGCGCCAGGCCCCCGAGCTGTTCCCGGGTGACTCGATGATCTTTGTTGAGTTTTTCGAGATTTTCGGTGAGCTTGGTGAGGATCTTCCAGATATCCTCCTTTTCCTTCCTGAACTCCTCACGGAGACCATCTATACTCCGATTGGTCTCCTTCTGGGCTTCTTTAAGGGCTTCTATCTCTTTTTGGGTTTCCTTCTGGGCTTCCTTGAGGGCTTCTATCTCCTTCTGGGTCTCCTTCTGGGCTTCTTTAAGGGCCTCTATTTCCCTCTGTGTCTCCCTCACCGCCTCCTTAAGGGCCTCTATCTCTTTCTGGGTCTCCTTCTGCGCTTCCTTGAGGGCCTCTATCTCCCTTTGGGTCTCCCTCACCGCCTCCTTGAGGGCCTCTATCTCCCTTTGGGTCTCCTTCTGCGCCTCCTTAAGGGCCTCTATCTCCCTCTGTACCCCTTCCAGGGCGAGATGGAAATTCCTCTGCGCCTGGATGAGCTCCTCAAGGAGGGCCTCCAGTCTATCAAACCGTTCCTCCCATCGCCGGGTGGCCTCAAGCTCCTCGAGGAGGGCCTCGAAAATTCTCCGATAGAGGGGATCCTGAACGTCCTGAATGAGGAGTCTTATGGTTTCAAACATGGTTTTGATTTTATTCCCCTCCTGAGACGAACTCAACCGTCTCAAGAGCCGTGTACACGGCTCCCTCGGGGTGAAGCCGGCTGCGATAAAAGGTAAGGCCTTTCACGCGGAAGGTCTTCCGGGGGACGGAGAGTTCCGCGGCCCGGCGCCGGAGCATCTCCCCCTGACGGGGGTCCTTCACCCTACCGAGCGTAAGATGGGGATGAAAGGGTCTCCTTTCCGGCGGAAACCCGACCTTTTTGAAGGCCTTCTCCAGTTTGCGGTGAAGTTCAAGCAGAGGTTCGAGTTCCCCGGAAAGACCCACCCAGACCACCCGTGGCGCACTTTTCTCCGGAAAGAATCCTATTTCCGAAAGGGCGAGTTCAAAGGGTTCAAAATCCCGGGCGGTCCTTTCCGCGGCTTGCACCAGGGTCGGGAGTTTCCCCTCCGAAATCTCTCCGAAGAATTTGAGCGTGAGGTGAAACCCCTCCGGCCGCACCCAGCGCACCCCGGCTCCCACGGTACGCAGCTTCCCCTGAAGCCCGCGGAGGATCTCCTTGATCTCTTTCGGTAAGGCCACGGCCAGAAAACAGCGCATCAGACCTCCTCTAACACCTTAATATCATCGAGATCCTGCGGCCGTCCGGAAGCCTTCTTGGACCGGATAAGATCCTCCCGGGAGACAAAATAAAGCTTTACCCCTTGAAAGTCAGCCTCAATTCTTCGCTTCCAGGCCTCCTCAAAAGAAAGTCCCGGGGTGCGCGTCTGGACATCAAGCCTTACCCGATCTTCAAACACCACAATTTCGTGTCTTAAAAGCTCCTCCGGAGAAATCAGGGCCGCGGTCCCCATCCGAGCCTCCTCAAGGGCCTTAAGAAGGCGCGAAGCATTTTCCAGTGTGGCCTCTATCAGGATATCTAAATCAAACGTCGCCCGGGGCACACCGTGATACACCGCGGCAATCCCTCCTATGATGAGATATTTAACCTGATTTCGTTCTAAGGATGCAAATATCTCGCGATAACGATTGAGCATTCGGTACCTTGGTTTTAAAAAGTTCGGGATTGAGACTTAAAATGAATTCCATAAATTCGTCGAAGGCCTCAAGTCTTTCCTCCGGGGAGAGTTTTCGAAACCACTCAACCTTGATTTCCAGAGTTTCGAGCTCTTTAAGAGTTCCGGTTTTCATGGGGTTTTCGCGAACCGATAGCGCGGACAAAGGTCTCCGGTAAGAAGATAGCGCCGCAGCCAGTCAAGGGCCGTAAAAGCCGTAAGGGTCTGGACCTCATGCCGGGTCCCGGGGAAGAGAAACCTCCGGGCCACGGTCTCGAAGGGCGTGGAGAGCCCGATCCAGACCGTGCCCACGGGTTTTTCCGGGCTCCCTCCGGCGGGGCCGGCGATCCCGGTGGCCGAAAGGGCGAAATCCGCTCCGAAACGCCTCCTTGCCCCTTCGGCCATGGCGCAGGCCACCTCACGGGAGACAGCCCCGAAAAGCCGAATGAACCTTTCCGGAACCTCCAGCACCTCCACCTTGGCCCGGTTGGCGTAGGTCACGGCGCCGCCGAGAAAATAATCCGAAGAGCCCGGGATGCGGGTAATGAGGGAGGCCATAAGGCCCCCGGTGCAGGATTCGGCCACCGCAAGAGTCGCTCCGCGCGCGCGAAGCATCCGCCCGAGGACCAGCGGAAGCTCCTCCTCGTCTTCACCGAAAAGGTGCTCGGGGAAGCGGTCCTTAAGAAGCTCCACCACGGATTGCACCCTCTCCCGGGCCTCGGTCTCGGTTTCGGCCCGGGCCGAAACCGTAAGGTGGACCTCCGGGAAGACCGGATAGAATCCGAACTCCACCCCGGAGATTTCGACCTCCTTTACGGCCCGGTTGATCTCGGCCTCCCGCAGGTCGAAAAACCGCAGGGTTCTGGTGAAAACCTTATCCTTCGGCGGGAATCTTTCTTCAAGGTAGGGTAGCACCTTCTTTTCGAAAAGCTCCCGAAACTGGGAGGGGACACCGGGCAGGAAAAAGAGAGGTTTTCCGCGATGCTCGAGGAAATAGCCGGCTATGGAAAGATCTTCGGAGAGGGGTTTGGCGCCCTCGGGAAGGTGGGCCATACGATCCCGCAGGGTGTTCACCGGAAGCCCCTGGGCCCGTTCGTTCTCCCGGATGCGGGAGAGGATTTCTTCGTTCACCACCAGGCGCAGCCCCAGGGCCTCGGCCGCGGCCTCGCTGGTGAGGTCGTCCTCCGTGGGGCCGAGCCCCCCGCTTACGATCAGGAAATCCGTTTGCGGAAGGAGACGCCGGAGATGGAAGACGATGACCTCCCGGTCGTCGGGTACGGTGAGGATCTCTAGTACCCGATAACCCCGACGGCTCAAGAGCCCCGCGGCCCAGAAACTGGTGGTGTTGGCCACCCGGCCGGAAACGAGTTCGTCCCCTACGGCGACTATAGCACCCCTCATCCAAATTCTCAGGCTATCACGCCCCCCTGCCGCACACAAGAGGGTCCTTCCAAGAGGGTTCTTTGTTGACCTTTTTTTTTATATTTTTTTTGTTATTATTAAATAAAAGTTCTATGAAAACCCGGGAGGGACTGAAGATGTTCGACGATCTACTCAAACGTCTTCCGCTTTTCGGGCTTTTCCTGGTGCTTCCCC
>JALWCD010000014.1:0-3630 GCA_027036915.1 Thermodesulfatator sp.
CCCCTGGGTGCTACGCACCACATCCCCCCGGGGGCGCAAACGGGAGAAGGAAAAACCCGTGCCCCCACCGGATTTGTGGATCAAAGCGGCGTTTTTCAGGGTCTCAAAGATTCCCTCCAGGGAGTCCTCGACCGGAAGCACGAAGCAGGCCGAAAGTTGCCCCAGGGGAAGGCCGGCGTTCATCAGGGTGGGGGAGTTGGGCAGAAAGTCCAGTGAGGCCATAAGGTGATAGAACCTTTCAGCCCACCGTTCGGGATCTTCTCCGAATTCCCTCTCGGCTTCGGCTACCGCCCGGGCCACCCGCCAGAACATCTCCTCCGGGGTCTCCACCACCTCTCCGGCCTCGTTCCGCACGAGGTAACGGTAGGCCAGGACCAGAAGAGCCGGCTTTTTGAGGGGCAATTCCGTCTTGGGAAGCTTCATCCCTACATTATAATGAGAAGCATGGCCGTTTTCCTAGATCTCCTTTTCACCCTGGTGGGGCTGGCTGTGCTTCTGGCGGGAGGGGAGTTCATGGTCCGGGGAGCGGCCAATCTCTCCCGCAGGCTGGGCGTTTCCCCCACCGTGATCGGTCTCACGGTGGTGGCCTTCGGGACCAGCGCTCCGGAGCTGGCCGTGAACGTGGCCGCGGCCCTCCGGGCCGGGGAAATCTCCTTCGGGAACATCGTGGGCTCGAACCTGGCCAACCTGGGGCTCGGGATAGGGCTGGCGGCCCTTCTGCGCACCCTTTCCATCCAGAGCGTGGTCGTGAACCGGGAGATCCCCATGATGCTGCTCGCCACGGCGGCCACTTTCCTGGCCGCCCTCGACCCCTATCTTTCCGGGACCCCATCCCTTTACAGTCGCACCGAGGGTTTTCTGTTTCTCCTTTTCTTTCTGGTCTTCGTTTACTACAACCTCTTTGAGGCCCTCCGGAACAAGATGAACGGGCTTGCGGCCCAGGCCGCGGCCGAAGAAGCCCCGCGAGGGCTTCTCTCCGTGCCTCTGGCCCTCCTTCTTTTCGTCTCCGGGGTCCTCGGTCTGGTCCTGGGAGCGGAGATAACCGTGCGTTTTGCGGTCAAACTGGCCTTGGAACTGGGGCTTCCCAGGGCCTTCATCGGTTTTACCCTCATCGCCCTCGGCACCAGTCTCCCCGAGATCGCGACCTCTCTGGTGGCGGTCAGGCGGGGGGAAACCGATCTCCTTATTGGGAACATTGTGGGCTCAAACATCTTCAATCTCCTTTTTATCCTGGGGGTCACGGCGGCCATTCGTCCGGTGCCCGTACCCCGGCAGGGTTTCTCGGACCTCATAATGGTCACCGTGCTTTCCGTAGGTCTTTTCCTGGTCTCTCTCCGACGAAACATCCGTCGCCCGGAGGGCTTCTTTTTCCTGCTCCTTTATCTGGGTTACCTGATTTTCAAGACCGCAAGCCTTCCTTGACAGGCCCCGGCCGACCATTATCATGGAAACATGTTTGAAAACCTGAGCGACCGCCTGGAAGGCGTCTTCCAGAAGCTCCGGGGCAAGGGCAAGCTCACCAAAGACGATGTCGAGCGGGGCCTCCGCGAGGTGCGCCTGGCCCTCCTTGAGGCCGACGTCAATTACCGGGTGGTCAAGAACTTCATCGAGCGGGTGCGGGAGCGGGCTCTGGGGGCGGAGGTCCTTGAGAGCCTCACCCCGGCCCAGCAACTGGTAAAAATCGTCCATGAGGAGCTCATCCGCACCCTGGGGGAGACCCCGGTGCCCCTGGATTTAGGGGGGGCGCGTCCGGTGCCCATTCTCTTGGTGGGGCTTCAGGGTTCCGGAAAGACCACCACGGCAGCCAAGCTGGCCCTCTTTCTTCGCAAGAAAGGTCATCAGCCCTACCTCGTGCCGGCGGACGTCTATCGTCCGGCGGCCATCGATCAGCTCAAGACCCTGGCCGAAAAGGTAGGTGTTCCCTTCTACGACACCGATCCGGCGGAGAATCCGGTCGAAATCGCGAAAAAGGCCCTGGCCGAGGCCAAAGCCCGGGGGCGGGATGTGGTCATCATTGACACCGCGGGGCGTCTTCACGTGGACGAGGCCATGATGCAGGAGGCCGCGGCCATCAAGGAGGCCGTAAATCCCCGGGAGGTGCTCTTGGTGGCCGACGCCATGACCGGTCAGGACGCCGTAAACATCGCCAGGAGTTTCCAGGATAAAGTGGGTCTTACCGGCGTAATCCTCACCAAGGTGGAGGGCGACGCCCGGGGGGGAGCGGCCCTTTCCATCCGGGAGGTCACGGGTTGCCCCATTAAGTTCCTGGGCACCGGCGAAAAACTGGAGGCCCTGGAGGTCTTTTATCCCGACCGACTGGCCTCCCGCATCCTGGGGATGGGCGACGTCCTCACCCTCATCGAGAAGGCCCAGGAGGCCTTTGACCTCCAGAAAGCCCGGGAACTTCAGGAAAAACTGCGCCGCCGGGAATTCACCCTGGAGGACCTGCGGGACCAGATCCGTCAGGTGCGGAAGCTGGGTTCGCTCCAAGAGGTCTTCGGAATGCTTCCGGGGATCGGTAAGAAGATCAAGGAGATGCCCTTTGACGAAAAGGAACTGGTAAAGATGGAGGCCATCATCAACTCCATGACCCGGGAGGAAAGACTGAACCCCCGGATCATAAACGCCAGCCGCAAACGACGCATTGCCCGCGGTTCCGGGACCACCGTGCAGGATGTAAACCGTCTCCTCAAGAGCTACGAGGAGATGCGGAAGCTCCTGCGCAAGGCCCGCGGCCCCCGTGGGCTGGAGCGCCTGGCCCGGCGTCTTATGCAGGCCTTCTAGTCTTTTTCTTCGGAAGTCTTTCCCCTGCTTGATCTTTCCGTAAAAAGGTTTAAATTTGTGGAGGCTAGAATTTCAGGGAGGTGAAGGAAGGTGGCGGTAAGAATCAGGCTCATGCGGATGGGCCGGCGTAATCGGCCTTTCTATCGGGTGGTGGCGGCCGAGGCTTCGGCGCCGCGGGATGGTAAGTTTCTTGAGATTCTGGGCTATTACGATCCTCTCAAGGAACCCTTCGAGTTTAAGGTCGATCCCGAAAAGGTCAAAAAATGGCTTGAAAGGGGGGCCGAACCCACGGAAACCGTGCGGGCCCTCCTTAAGCGAACCGGGATTCTCAAGCAGATCGGCATGCCCAAGGCGGCCTAGTTCGAACGAGGTAAAAACCCCGAGGCAGGAGGTAGAAGATGGGTAAGCTCAAAGAACTGGTGGAGCAGATGGCCAAGGCTTTGGTGGACAATCCCGATGCGGTGCAGGTCAACGAAATCGAGGGCGAACAGACTTCGGTGATCGAGCTCCGGGTGGCCAAGGAGGATCTGGGCAAGGTCATCGGGAAACAGGGGCGTACGGCCCGGGCCATGCGCACCATCCTGAGTGCGGCTTCCACCAAATTGCGCAAGCGGGCGGTCCTGGAAATTATTGAATAATCGCGAAAGGGAAGGGCGGGTTCCGGTAGGCCGGATAACCCGCCCTCACGGACTCAAAGGCGAGCTCCGCGTTCAGCCCTTCCTTTCCGATCGGGATATCCTGAAAGCTTTTTCTGTCTTTTACCTGGGAAAATCTCCGGAAGCACCCCGCCTTGAACCGCTTGAGGTTCGGTATGCCCCGGGGGGAAGAGATCTTCTTTTTCGCTTC
>JALWCD010000014.1:3640-5083 GCA_027036915.1 Thermodesulfatator sp.
TCCTCCGCCGAGGCCCTCCGGGGGCGGGTTCTTTACGTTGACCGGGCCGATTTTCCGGAGCCCGGCGAAGGGGAATACTATTATTTTCAACTTGAGGGGCTTGAGGTCCGAAACGAGAAGGGAGAGACTCTGGGAAGGGTAAGGGGGGTGATGCCCGTGGGTCCCTACGATCTTCTGGAGGTCGAAACCCGGGAAGGCCGGACCTTTTATCTTCCCATGGTGGAGGAGGTCATCGTCCGGATAGAACTTGCGGAGGGCTATATTTTGGTCCGGCCCACTCCCGGTCTGCTCGAGGCCCAGCTTTAAAAGAGAAGAGGAGATTCAGCCTCCCTCCTAAAGGGGTAAGGATGATTTTCGATCTCGTCACCATTTTTCCGGAATATTTCGAGTCTCCCCTCAAAGTGGGTCTCCTCGGTAAGGCCATCGAAAGGGGGCTCATTAAGGTCCGCCTCTACAACCTGAGGGACTTTGCCACCGACAAACATCACACCGTGGACGACAAACCCTTTGGGGGCGGGGAGGGGATGCTCTTCAAGCCCGAACCCCTCTTCCGGGCCCTCGAAACCCTGAAAAAAGAGCCCCCCAAGCCCCGAATCGTTTATCTTTCCCCCCAGGGAAGGCTTTTGACCCATGAAGTGGCCCGGGAGCTGGCCTCCTGCGAGCGTCTGGTCCTCCTCTGCGGACGCTACGAGGGGATCGACGAACGCATTCGGGAACACTTTGTAGACGACGAGATCTCCATCGGGGACTATGTGCTTTTCGGGGGGGAGGCCGCGGCCCTGGTGCTCATCGAGGTGGTCTCCCGGCTGATTCCCGGGGTGGTGGGGTGTGAGGATTCCGTGGCCCGGGACTCCTTTGCCCACGGACTCCTCAAACATCCGCAGTACACCCGGCCCCGGAACTTTCTGGGATATGAAGTTCCGGAGGTTCTCCTTTCGGGAAACCATGCCGAAATCGAGCGCTGGCGGCGCCGCAGGTCGCTTGAGGTCACCTTTGAGCGCCGACCGGAGCTCCTGAAAAAGGCCCGTCTCACCGAAGAGGACCGGGCCTATCTCAAACACCTCAAACGAGAAAGGCTGCGCCTTTACCTGGCCCTGGTGCACTACCCCGTGGTGAACAAGGAGGGCCGCAAGATCGCCTCCTCCTTCACCAACCTTGACCTCCACGATCTTGCCCGTGTGGCGCGCACCTATGGTCTCAGGGCCTATTATCTCGTGCAACCTCTCTCCGATCAGCGGGCCATCGTGGAGGAACTGCTCGCCTTCTGGCTCTCCGGCCCCGGGGCCCGACACAATCCCGACCGGGCCGAAGCCTTGAAACTGGTGCGTCTCCGGCGTTCGCTGGAGGAGGTTTGCGAGGAGATCCGAGAAGCCGAAGGCCGGCCCCCGGTCATGCTGGCCACCGACGCCCGGCCTCTGCGTCCGGCCCTCCCCTGGGAGGAGG
>JALWCD010000015.1 GCA_027036915.1 Thermodesulfatator sp.
TGGATCCGGGGAAGGTGCCCCCGGAGCTGAGGGCCGAAACACACACCCCTTACCGGGTCCTGCAGTTCCCCGGCCCCATCCAGGATGCCTGGCGGGAAGCCCTGCAGGCCCGGGGGGTGAAGATCTCTCTGCAGCTCGCGGGGCGAGACCCCCCGGATCTAGAGGGGGTGCGCGAGGAATACCGGGAGCTTCAGGAGGAGGAAGAACGCCTTCACCGGGAACACGGACGCCTGGCGGAAAGATTGCGGTCGCTGGAGAAACTCGCCGAAGAACTCCGGGAAAGCTCGGAGAGGCTTTCGCAGGCCGAAAAACGTTATCGAACTATAAGTGCTCTGGCCCAGAAGATCTCCGGACACAACGAGAAGCGGCTTTCCTTTCACCGTTTCGTGCTGGCCGTTCTTTTCGAACGCGTCCTTGAACGGGCTTCGGAAAAACTTCAGGAGCTAACCGGGGGACGTTTCCGTTTGCTGAGAGAGACGCAGGTCCGGGATCGCCGGCGGGCCGGGGGGCTCGATCTCCTGGTCTTTGACGCCTGGAGCGGCGGGACCCGTCCGGCGGCCACCCTTTCCGGCGGGGAATCCTTCCTGGCCGCCCTGGCCCTGGCCCTCTCCCTCTCGGAGGTGGTGCAGGAGATGGCCGGCGGCCGTCCCCTGGAGTGTCTTTTCATCGACGAAGGATTCGGGAATCTGGATCCCGAAGCCCTGGAAACCGCGCTTTCCCTACTGGCCGGACTCCGGGCCGGGGGGCGTCTGGTGGGCCTCATCTCCCACGTAAGGGAACTCCGTGATCGGATCCCGGCCGTTCTGGAAGTTATTCCCCGAAAAGAGGGCAGTCTCTTACGTCTGAGAGCTTGAGCCCCATTAGAACTCAAGGATCTCCCGCTTCCACCATTCCGGAAGAGCCAGGGAGGCCCGGTGGATCTCCGGGCTGTAATGTCGCCCGAAGATCTCCCTTTTCGGCCCGAAGTCCTCCTCCTCCGGGGCCTTGCTCCCCAGCACAAAGGCGATCTCGTCCCCGTAGCAGGGCACCATGGCCCGCAGGACCGCCACCTTAGGAAAGACTCCGGTGCTCAGGCGATAGGCCTTCCGGAGGATATCCGGAAAGAACCCCGGAAGACTGGCCTGCTGGATGAAAAGCCCCCGGGGCTTTAACACCCGAAAGAGCCCGTGATAAAACTCCGCGGTGTAAAGGCTTCTGGCCGGCCCAACGGGGTCGGTACAATCCACGATGACGAGATCGAAGCTTTCCGCCGGAAGCTCCTCAACTGCGGCCAGGCCGTCGCGCACGCGAAAATCAAGACGGGGGTCGCCGTAGTCGCCGGAGATCTCCCGGAGGTATTTCTGACAGACCTCAAAGACCGAGAGATCCAGTTCCGCCTGCACGATCCTTTCTATTCCGGAAAGTTTCTGGAGCTCCCTCAGGACACCCCCGTCCCCTCCTCCGATGATGAGCACCGAGGCGGGAGGTTCCGGAAGGGCCGCCACCGGGGTAAAGACGATGGTCTCATGATAGACGAACTCGTCCCGCTCGGTGAACTGCACGATACCATCGAGAACGACAAAACGCCCCCAGAAGGGGTTGTGGAAGACCTGGAGGTGTTGCCCGGCCGGGGTGCGTTCCTCGTAAATCAGGCCCACCCGATAGGCGTGGCCGTAATCCCGGCCCAGGTGTTCACGCCACCAGTAGCGAGTCAAGTCTCCCCCTCGGAGATGAGATTGCCCCGCTTGACCTCCACCACGTGGACGTAACTGGGGCGAAAGGCCTTTTGCATCCGATCCAGAATGGCGTAGGCCCCTTCCTCCGTGGCGGCGAAGATGTCCACCGCGGCGTAGCCGTTTTCCGGCCAGGTGTGGATGAAGATGTGCGCGTCCCCAAAGGTGGCCTTGGCCGAAACCCCGAAGGGCTGAAACTGATAGGTCACGATGTCGGCCTGATCTCCCTGCCCATTTCCGGAAAACCGCAGGGCCCTTTCCACTTCATCCGCCCGGGCCAGCACCTGAAAAGGCGCCCGCCACATCTCCACCAGAAGGTGCGTGGTGACCGGAAAACTGGCCTCTTTCCTGCCCCCCTGGGCGGGAATGACATCCAGCCGATCAATCTGGCACACCGGGGTTGCCCTCATCGTGCACCTCCCCCCAGGCCAGGGCCTGGTTTTTTAAGATTCACAAATAAAAATGGTCGGGACGGGCGGATTTGAACCGCCGACCCCCCACACCCCAAGCGGGTGCGCTGCCAGGCTGCGCTACGTCCCGAACCTCCGGCAAACCTATATCCACTAACCCCATGGTTGTCAAGAGAAGCTCTAAATTTTATGATAGTTCGCTATGTTAGGCTTAACCTTCTGGAAGACCGTCTGGCGCAGGTTTTCGGGAGACCGCTGTCTCACCGAAGCGCAGGCCCTCACCTACACCACGCTTTTCTCGCTGGTTCCCCTTCTGGCCCTGGCCTTCGCCATCGCCCGACTCTTCATTCAGGCCGAAGACATCCTCTCTCGCAGTGAGGAGTTCCTGACCCGCTTCCTCAACCCTGCGGCCATCGAAACCGTACAGGAAACCCTCCTGAACCTTCTCCAGAAGGCCCAGCAGGCCCCCTTGGGCAAGGCCAGCATGCTCATCTTTCTCACCATGATCCTGGGGCTCATCATGCAGACCGAAAACATCCTGAACCGCATCTTCCGGGTAAAGAGGGGCCGCAGTCTCCCCCAGAAGGTTACGGCTTACTGGATGATTCTTACCCTGGGGCCGGTTCTCCTTCTTCTTCCCCCGGCGGGGGCCTTTTACCTTTCCCATTTTACCAAAAAATTTCTGGCCACCCTGCTTCTCAAACTCCTCTACGTGCTGACCGTCATCCTCTTTTTCGCCGGCCTCTACTTTTACCTTCCCAATCGCAGAATCAACCTCCGGGCGGCCCTTTTCGGGGGAGGAGTGGCCGGTCTCCTCTGGTTGCTTACCGCTTACCTTTACACCTTCTACACCTCCAAGGCCGTGGCCTACTCCAAGCTTTACGGCTCGCTTTCGGCCCTGCCCCTTTTCCTCCTCTGGCTCTTTCTCTCCTGGGCCGTGACCCTCTTCGGGGCCGAGGCCGCCAGCGTCTACGAAGAAAAGGAATGGCTGGGAAACGGTTATCGCCTGCCGCCGGCTGTCCTGGCGGTGGCGGTGATGCTGGAACTAACCGAGGCTTACGACCGGGGCGTCGGACCCCTTCCCCTCTCCATCCTTTCCCAGAACCTCCGCGTACCCCCCGGTGAAGTGGAAACCGTAATAGAGGAGCTAGAGGCCCGGGGGCTGGTGATGGTCACCGAGGAGGGGATCCTTCCCACCCGGGGGCCGGGCTCCGTCTCCTTAAAGGAACTAGTGGCTCCTTTCGGGGGAAGCCTTCCCGAAAGCCCTCCCGAGCCCCCGAACTTGAAAAAAGCCTATCTTTTGTTTAAAGACTGGGAGGAGCATCTGGAGAAAAATCTCAAGGACCTCTGAACACATGGCCCGTTGTCGTCTCTGTCGAAACGAAGGGCAGCGCACCCCGGCCGAGATCTATCTCCCGGCCCATCGTCTTCCCCTCTGCCGGGAACATTTCCTGGTCTGGTTTGAACGTTATCTGGAACGCACCATCAAAGCTTTCCGCATGTTCTCCCGGAAGGAAAAGATCCTGGTGGCGGTCTCCGGGGGGAAAGACAGCCTTACCCTATGGCAGGCCCTGACCTCGCTGGGCTATGAGGCCGACGGGCTCTTCATTTACCTCGGCATTGAAGAGGATTCCTTTTCCCTTCTTTCCCGGCGGGCGGTGGAGGCCATGGCCGAAAGGCTCTCCCGGCCGCTTCACATCGTGGACATGAAAAGCGAGCTGGGTTTCACCATCCCGGATCTCAAAAAGAAGACCCGTAAATACTGCTCCCTGTGCGGTACGGTGAAGAGATATTACCTGAACCTGCTGGCCAAACGCCTGGGGTATAAGGTCGTCGCCACCGGACACAACCTGGACGACGAGGCCTCCTCCCTGCTGGGCAACCTCCTCAACTGGAACCTCAAGTATCTGGCCAAAAAGTACCCCGTGTTACCCGAAGAGCACGGCTTCGTGCGCAAGGTCAAGCCTCTCTGTCGATTTACAGCCCGGGAGATAAGAACCTATGCCGAAATCAGGAAATTGCCCTATCTTTCTGAAAGCTGTCCCCTTTCGGAAGACGCCACTCGGCCCTTCTACGCTGATATCATGGACGAACTGGAGGAGAAGGCCCCGGGGACCAAGCTCCGGTTCTATCTGGATTATTTGCGAAAGGCTTTACCCCTCTTTGCGGAAAGGAAAGAAGAATTTCTGGAACGCGAACTTTTAACCTGTGAGACCTGTGGAGAGCCGGCGGTTTCAAGCCCCTGTCTGGTCTGCCGGCTTAAGGAGGAATTCGCCGGTGCGGGTCCATAAGAGGTATCTGCCCTTCGTGGCCGGGGGGCTCTGGCTCCTGGTGGGGCTTTTTCTCGACCTGCGGGGGATTCTGTGGTGGCGACCCTGGAAAGACCCGCTTTCCGGGGTACTTGCTCTGGGCCTTTTCGGTCTCTCTTTCCTTTTCGCCACCCGGGTTCTCTTCCGGGTGGCCCGGCGCAACCTGGTCTATCTTTCCACTCTTCCGGAAAGGGTCTCCTTTCTGGCCTTCCAGCCCCCGAGAAGCTGGTTTCTCATGGGCTGTATGATCCTCCTGGGGATTCTGCTACGTCACTCCCCCCTTCCCCGGGAGTTCCTGGGGGCGCTTTACTTTCTCATGGGCACAGCCCTCATTCTCACCGGCCCCCGTTTCTGGCTTACGGCATGAGGTACTTCTGAGCATTCCGGGGAACCCACCAGCGTTCAAGATTGTAGGAGATGCCGATGGGGGCGGGTTTTATTCCCCGGAAACGTTTGTGAATGCAGGGAAGGGCCATGGGCACATAAAGAAAGGTGTAGGGCTGGTCCTCGGCCAGGATTTCCTGAAAACGGTCGTAGATCTTTTTACGTTTTTTTCGGTCGAAGGTCCGGCGGCCCTCCTCGAGCAGGCGGTCCACCTCCGGGTTGGCGTAGGCGCCGAAGTTTAGTCCCGGGGG
>JALWCD010000016.1 GCA_027036915.1 Thermodesulfatator sp.
TCCTTGGCCTCATGGAGGATAACCCGCGGAAGATCTCCGGGTCTTTCAGAGAAAAACCGAAAGGCCGGACGCCCCCGGGAGAGAGCCTTCAGAGTTTCAGCGTAAAAGGAAAGGGCCTCCCGGGCTTCTCCCCGCAAGCGGTGATAGACGGCCCGGAGATAATAGCGATCCACACAGTCGGGAAATACCTCCTCAAGGCGCGGAAGCACCTCCCCGGCCTCGCGAAGCCGGCGTCCCCGGAGAAGAAGGTATATGAAACCGGAAAGGACCTCCGGATCCCGGGGATGGCGGAGGAGGAGATCCCGGTAAAAGGAAAGGGCCTCCCGATAACGGCTAAAGGTCCGTTTCTCACCCTTGGCGTTTATCATGAATCCGGAAACGGGAAATACCCCGTCTTCCCACTCTACCTTCTCTTCCCTTTCCTTCTTCAGGATAAGAGGGGCTGCGGCCCGTGCTTGAAGCCGATTCTTCTCCTCCGGCAGGATCTCGTAATAGTCCACCGCCCCGCACCGGAGACACCTTACCTCCTCGGTAAGCTCCACCTCATCTTTCCCCACCGTCACCATCCGGGCCTCAAAGGGAAAATAATATCCGCAGGAGAGACACCGAAGGGAGACAAGCACGGTGGGGGAGAAGGAGAGCTCGGGTTTGAGGACAAGCTGTTCCAGGAATTCCCTTTCCCTGCGGTAGACTTCCTCCTCAATCCGTTTCAGATCGGGAAAATCCGGCTCAAAGAGACAGGCCTGAACCAGAAAACCTTCAGCCCAGAGAGGGGTAAGGGGGTGGATCCACTCCTTCATCTTCTCCCAGAGGGCCGGATGAGGGAAGAGCCGGGCGATATCGCTAAGGAGCATAAAATCCTTTCTCAAAAAATCCTCAAAGTTTTTCGCAAAATAGAGGACCACCTCCTCGGTGGGATAATGCGCCAGAACATAGGCCAGGGAGAGATGTTCCTTTTCACGCATAAGGGAAAAGACCCTTTCCCTCACCTCCGGCTCGGAGGCCAGTCTCTCCATGGCCTTCATAAGGTCATCCGCCAGATAGTCCCCCTCCACATAGTCCTCAAGATAGGCGAAAAGCTCGGGGAGGAAGGTCTTCCCGCAGGAGAGGGCCAGATCCACCCCGCGCTCGGCCGCCGGAAAATCCCCGCAAAAGACTTTCCGCAGGGCGTCCCGAACCTTTTTCTCAAATTCCGGATCCTTTTTAAGGCCCTCAAGGATCCTTTTTTTCAGAAACTCGTCCTCGGGAAAGGAAAGACGATCCCTTTCCAGATAAAGCTCAAGCGCCTCCTCCGGAGAAAGATTTTCCGGAAGACCGAGAAGACTTTTCCCCTCCCAGAGGGTGAGGATCAGGGACTGAAGGGTATAGACCACGCCCTCCGGGAGTTCCTTTTCACCCTCCGAAAGCTCAAGCAGGATCTCAAGGGCCCGAAAGATACGCCCCAGGCTCTCGGGTCTTTCCAGATGGCGCCTCAAATTTATCTCGCCCCGTCTGCGGATCACCTCCTCCCGCAGAGCCCGGAACTCCCGGGCTATAGCATCACGTATCTCGAGCTCCTCTTTCTCATCCCGGGGCTCCCTCAAAATATGTTTCTTTTCCGGCGGCAGCTCCTCCACCACATCGTCTTCGGCAAAAAGCATTCCCTCAAACGCGGCCAGAAATTCCCCCAGGTGCCGGGGAAAATCCCGATAGACCCGTTTAAGCTCCTCCGGGTCCCCGGTCCGGAAGAATTCCACCCCGGAGAGATAGGCCTCCCAGGAAGGAATGGAATCCCCGGAAACCTCAGCAAAAAGCCGTATATCCTCCGGAGAAAGTCTGGGGAGAACCTCCTCGAAAAACATGGCCGCAAGCTCCTGATTTTCAAAAACCCTTTCGAGAAGCGGAAAATCCTCCTCAAGAAGGCTCGGGAAAGATTTCAGCTGTAGAAGACTCCGAATTCCTGAAACAAGCCTTTCGCCTTTTTCCCGGGAAAGGTGCTTTACCAGGACTTCCGAAAGCTCTTCCTTGGCCTCTTCGGAAAAATTCTTCCCGTAGAGGAAAATGAGAAAAAGGATTTTGTCTTTCACCAGAAGATCGTTTTCCCGGGGAAGGACTCGGCGGATGGCTTCCTCAAGCCTTTCGGGATAGATATCCTCCACCCGCTCAAGGGCCCACTTTCTCAAACACGGGCTTTCGTGAGCAAGTAGATCTTCCAGCTTTTCCCAGGGAATAAGAAGTTCACCCATCTTTTTCCCTCCTGTAAAATCTATTCACAAAGGCTCTGAAAAAGTCCACCCTTCCCTATTCCCTCACAAAGAAAGGGAAATGTTATTTAGAGGTTGAACCGCCCCGGGATTGTCGGAAAGTAAAAAGTGTGGAAGAAGCCCTGGATAGAGCAAAAAGATTTTCAAAAGAGGTTCGAGAAAGGGCGGTTCGGTTGGTTTTCGAGGCCTAGAAGAAGCGTCCATTTCAAGAGTCCATTATACCTGCCCCTTTTTTCTGCACGCCATCCGGGAGACTCTATGACTCCTAGCTTCCTCCAGGGTGTCAAATTCTTCCCGATCGAGAACTTCCTCCCGCATGGTACCATGGAAACTTTCCAGGTGGCCGTTGTCATAAGGCTGTCCCGGTGGAATGACTTCTTCCCGGATTTTTGCTCCAGTTTTTCTAAAAATCTCGGTCAGGGTCTGGATTTTCGAGTTCTTTTTCGGCAGGGAGGCGTTTTGAGCGAGCGTTTTTTTCCTTGAGGGCTTTGAGTTGTTTGGCTTCGGAGAAAAAATAGGGGGCAATCCAGAGGCTATACCCTGGAGAATGCGGCTTACCGGGCCCTTACGGCTATTCTCAGGGAACATTTGAGGTCTAAGGCAGGTAAACATTTACGGCCATGCCCGGAGGGATGGTGAGCGTTTCCTCATTGTGGGGGAGGTTAAAACGCGCCCTTCAAAGAAAGAGATTTGACATCCTTCCGGTCTGGTCCTACGAATTCGAGGGCTAAAGTTCCGCTAGGGGAGCCTTCCAGGCGGCCTTAAGTTCGGAGAGGGGTTCCTTCACCAGGTCGCGGCCAAGGCCGTCCCGGATGATGAGCTCCGGCTCGGCAATCACCTCCCCGATGAGGGCAAAGGTCGTCCCCTCCATGAGTTTCTCAAAGTCGCGTTTTTTCTCCCGGGGCACGGTGACTAAAATGCGGCTTGCGGACTCGGAAAAGAGGATGAAATCCGGCCGGCCGCAACCCTCATAGGGCACCGCCGAAAGATCCACGAAAAGCCCGTAGCCCCCGGAAAAGGCCTTCTCCGCCAGGGCCACGGCCAGCCCCCCGTCCGAGGCGTCGTGCGCCGAAGAGACCAGCCCGTAATAAATGGCATCCCTAAGCCGAAGGTACCGCACCCGCGCCTCATGAGCGTTAACCCGCGGAACCGTGGCCCCCACAAAGCCCCGGCTGGCATAGTATTCCGAGCCCCCGAGTTCGTCCCGCGTCATCCCCAGGATGTAAAGGAGATCCCCGGGGCGTTTCACATCCATGGTGCAGGCCCGCGTGACATCCGGCACCCGGGCCACCACCGAAAAGAGAAGGGTCGGAGGAACCGAGATCTTGAGGCTTCCGTCGGGAAGGATCACCCCTACCCCGTAAGGGTTTTCCCCCTCCGGGTCAAGCCCCAGGGCCATGAGGTAGTCGTTTTTCATGGAGTCCTTTCCGGAGATGCAGGGGACCCCGTAGGCCAGGGTGAAATCGTGCACGGCGCGTGCCGCCCGCACAAGCTGGGCGAGCTTAAAGCGCCCATCCGGGGTCTTTTCGCTCTCTATGGGGTCGCACCAGCAGAAGTTGTCAAGCCCGGCCATGTGCTCAATGTCTCCCCCCACGCAGACCGCGTTCCGGATGGCCTCGTCAATGGCATTGGCCGCCATGAAATAAGTGTCTATATCGGAAAATTTGGGGCAGATCCCGTGGGCCACGGCGATGCCGTCCACACGGGAGAGATCCGGGCGCAGCACCGCGGCGTCACTCGGCCCGTCGTCGTTTGCTCCAGTAAGCGGCTTGACCACGCTCCCTCCCTGGACCTCGTGATCGTACTGCCGCACCACGTATTCCTTGGAGCAGACGTTAAGGCGGGAGAGCATCTCCTTTAATACCGCCCCGAGATCCTCGGGCTCGGGAAGGTCGGGTTCCTCGTGTTTGGGAGGGCTCCACTCGGCGAAAAGCTCCATCTGGGGCAGGCCCTCGTGGAGGAACTTAAGGGGGATGAGCCCCACGGTGCGCCCTTCATAGCGCAGATGGAAGTAGCCGGAGTCCGTGAAACGGCCCACCACCGTGGCCTCAACGTCCATCTTCCGGGCAAGCTCAAGGAAACGCTCAATTTTATCGGGAGGCACGGCCACGGTCATGCGCTCCTGGCTTTCGGAAAGGAGGATCTCCCAGGGTTTGAGGCCCGGATACTTGAGCGGTGGCTTTTCCAGGTCAAGCTCCGCCCCGCCGGCCTCCCGGGCCATCTCGCCCACCGAGGAGGAAAGTCCCCCGGCTCCGTTGTCCGTGATGGAGGTGTAGAGGCACTCGTCCCGGGCGCGGAGCAGAAAGTCCGTCATCTTCTTCTGGGTGATGGGATCCCCGATCTGGACCGCGGTGGCCGGACTTCCCTCATGCAGGGCCTCGGAGGAGAAGGTGGCCCCGTGGATACCGTCCTTTCCGATCCTTCCTCCCACCATGACCACCAAGTCCCCGGGCCGGGCCCCCTTCTTCCAGGAGGGCTCGCCGCAGACCTCAAGAGGTAAAATCCCGCCGGTTCCGCAGTAGACCAAGGGTTTTCCTAAGTAGCGGGGATCAAAGACGAGGGAGCCGTTTACCGTGGGGATCCCGCTCTGGTTTCCGCCGTGCTCCACCCCCTCGCGCACGCCCTCAAAGATCCGCCGGGGATGAAGGAGCCGGGGCGGGAGGGGTTTGTCCCAGTTCGGCGGGGCAAAGCAGAAGACATCGGTGTTGAAGACGAGAAGGGCGCCCTTTCCGGTGCCGAAGGGGTCGCGGTTCACCCCCACGATCCCGGTGAGGGCCCCGCCGTAAGGGTCAAG
>JALWCD010000017.1:0-531 GCA_027036915.1 Thermodesulfatator sp.
CATCTCAAGCGGCCCCTGCCCGGGAAGCCCGAAGATGATGTGCACGCAGACGAGAAGCCCCCGGGTCTTGAGCAACTCAAGCGCCTTTAAGAAATCCTCAAAGGTGTGCCCCCGGTTGATCCGGGCAAGGGTCTCGTTGTGCACGCTCTGGAGCCCGAGCTCCACCCAGACCATAAGGCCCCGGCTCTTGAAATCGGAAAGGACTTCGGCCACGGCCTCATCCACGCAATCCGGCCGCGTCCCCACGCAGAGCCCCACCACCCGCTCGTCCACTAGGGCCTCCTCGTAGTGGGTCCGGAGAAGATCCGGCGGCCCGTATGTGTTGGAAAAAGCCTGGAAATAGGCCAGGAATTTACGAGCCCCGTAGCGGCGGGCCATGTGCTCCATGCCGCGAAGCATCTGCTCCCTTATGGAAAGTCCCTTCCGGGCGGCCCCGGTTCCCGACCCGTAGGCGTTGCAGTAAATACAGCCTCCGCGGCCCTTGGTCCCGTCCCGGTTGGGACAGGTCAACCCCGCATCCAGCGGGACTTT
>JALWCD010000017.1:541-5035 GCA_027036915.1 Thermodesulfatator sp.
TTCTGCACCCGCTCTCCGAATCTTTCTTTCAGGAATTGATTAAGGGAATAGTAAAGCGCACGCATCTCTTCTAATTAAAATATTACCCTACCCGGCGGTACCCTGCCGTTTTTTATGAAAGCCTGTGGTTCACTTTACGGTAAAGGGGTCCGGCTCGGCCGGGCCCCTCAAAAGCGACCATGACACTTAATAAGAGAAGCTTATCCCGATGCCGCCGAAGAAGTGGTCGTGGTGGTTGTCCCAGGAGCCGTCCTCAAGGAGATGGTCGGCGTCATCCGAAAGGGAAAGACTATAGTAAACTTTGGGGGTCACGGTGAGGTATTTTCCCACCGGAATGCTCACCTCGGCCCCAAGCTGCAGGTAAAGCCAGTCGGAGAAGGAATCGCTGGCGTCGTCGGGATCGGGATAGGCCCCTTCGTCGTCCGAGTCAAGATACATGGCTGAAACCGAAAGGCTGAGGGTAGTCTTGTACCAGGGGAGCTCAAAGTCCCGCCAGGCAGAAAGCTCATACCAGGTCCCGGGATAGTGAGAAAGCTCGCGATAGATGGTAAGCCCAAAATTGATCCCGGTCTTGGGACAGGCGGCCGAAAGTCCGGCATAAAACTCGAAGGAATCGTCCCCTTCCAGGGCGTAATAGATACCGCCCACGTCTAGACTCAGTCCGTAGGGTAGTTTATCGTAGGTGTAACCAAAGGTAAAATCCGTCTCGTTCCAATCGGCTCCATCCAGGCTTTTTTCGTGTTCGTTGTTGCGATCCGTATCGTAATTTCCCCAGATGTTCACGTAGGCCCCCAGATAGGAAACGGTCATGGAGGGTTGAATCACCACCGAGTCGTCCGAAAGGGCGAAGCCTCGCCAGATATACTGCGAAAGTACATCCACCGCAAACTCGGTAGAGGGCCGCTCCTCCCCGGCCCGACAGATTCCTAAACCCGAAGCCAGCATACCCAGCACCAAAAAAAATCCCAACCATCTTCTCATTTTACACCTCCTTAACATTTTTGTTTTTGTTTCTTAATTCTTTTAACATTTTTGTTTCCTCTCTTCGGCCCTCTAACCCCCCATTCCTTTTTGGGAGAAGCTTTAAAGGGCCTCCTCGCCTCGCTCTCCGGACCGAATCCTTAGGGCCTCCTTCACTTCGTAAACGAAGATCTTTCCGTCTCCGATCTCCCCGGTGCGAGCGGACGAAACTATAGCTTGCAAGATACGTTCCACCTCTTCGTCCCTGCAGACGATTCGCACCTCGAGTTTGGGCAAAAGGTCCACCCGGAATTCCCGTCCCCGGAACTGCTCCACGAGCCCGGCCTGGCGGCCGTGGCCCTCCACCTGATAGACCGTAACCCCGGGGTGTCCTACTTTTTCCAAAGCGGCCAGAACATCCTGTAACTTTTCCGGTCTGATGATGGCTCTTATTTCCCTCATCGCTTTACCTCCTTACGGTGTAAAATTCGGGATAAGCCGGGGTGCCGTGCTCAAAAAGATCAAGCCCTTGGATCTCCTCTTGCGGAGAGACCCGAATGCCGACCACGGCATCAAGCACCTTAAAGAGCACGAGCCCCATACCGAAGGCCCAGACGAAAAGGGCCACCGCCCCGATCACCTGGGCAATGAGCTGACCGGCTCCTCCGCCGTAAAAGAGTCCCTTCACAAAGGGCGGTTCGATGGCGTAGTTTCCGTAGGTCCCATCGGCAAAAAGCCCCACGGCGATGAGGCCCCAGAGGCCGTTGAAACCGTGGACCGGAACGGCTCCCACCGGGTCGTCAACCTTTATGGCCTCAAGGAAATAGACCCCGGCCACCAGGATGATGCCGGCGAGGATACCGATTACCACCGCGGCCCAGGCCTCAACCCAGGCACAGGGAGCGGTAATGGCCACCAGTCCGGCAAGCACCCCGTTTAAGGCCATACCGAGGTCGAACTTCCGGGTTTTAATCAGCACGAGGATAAGGGCGGTCATGGAGGCCGCGGCGGCCGCAAGGGTGGTGTTGACCGCAATCACGGATATGCGCAGGTGGTGGGCAGAAAAGGTGGAGCCGGGGTTAAAGCCGTACCAGCCGAACCAGAGGATGAAGACCCCCAGCGCGGCCAGCGGAATGTTGTGCCCGGGGATGGCCCGGGGTTTGCCATTTTTGTCAAACTTTCCGAAACGCGGGCCGAGCACCATGGCCCCGGCAAGCCCCACCAGACCTCCCACGGCATGCACCACACCGGAGCCCGCAAAATCCAGGTGTCCGAGACCGAAGGGAAGCTTTGAAAGCCAGCCTCCGCCCCAGACCCAGTGGGCATAAACCGGATAGATAAAGCCGGTAATGATAACCGAGTAAAGTAGATAAGCCTGAAATTTGATACGTTCAGCCACCGCCCCTGAGACAATGGTAGCGGCTGTAGCGGCAAAGACCATCTGCCAGAAAAAGGAAAGATAATTCCCCACATCGTAGCCCCCATCGACCAGGAAAAAGCCCGAAGTCCCGATGAGGCCCTTCCAGTCGGCTCCGGTAATCAGGGCATACCCCACGGCCCAGAAGGCCAGGGCTCCCACGGCAAAGTCCATGAGATTCTTGGTAAGGAGGTTGGTGGCGTTCTTGGCCCGGCAGAAACCGGCCTCCACCAGAGCGAAGCCTGCCTGCATAAACATCACCAGAAATCCACACACCAGCACCCACACATAGTCCACCGGAAGCCCGGGGTCGGACTTCAGAGTCTCGGCCCCGGTGGGGTCCCCGGCCAGGGCCACTCCTCCCCCCAGTAAAAACGCGGCCGATAAAATCGGCCCAACCCTTTTACCCGAAAAAAACCTGCCGCTCATACCCTACCTCCTGCAATTTTTACTAATCTTGGATACAAAATTTGTGCCAAAAATGATAATTAGTAGAACAATAGATCTTAAGCCCCCACATAAAATCCATTTTCAGAAATTTAATTACAAAATTGTTAAAATTTTATATCACAAAGATAACAAAAATGGAAAGATAATTTATGTTCCGGGGTTTAACAGTCTCGGGCAGAATGTTTACCGTGAAGCGTTTGTTCCTTGATACTTTTTCTTTAGGGCTCTCCTGCTCTCTATTATTCGACCCAGCCGGGATGTTATTCCCGAACTTTCCGGAGAATCCCGCAGGAAGTGGCGGAAGTCAGAAAGGTATCCTACGGCCTCTCGATCCGGGCCCTAGGGACTTTACCCTCCCTCCTCATCCAGGAGAAAAATTCGTTCGGGAGGGACACTCAGGCATAGCCTGCAACCCGGAGAGAGGTCCGGTCCGGTTCGAGCCGGATCCGGAAGGATGACCTCAAGGAGACCTCCTCCTTCCCCTTTAAAAACTGCCCGGCCCTGGAGTCCCTCTGAACGGAGCTTCACCAGCCGGGCGAAAAGGAGATTCTCCTGCCCCGGGCGAGGGCACCTTTCACGCACTATAAGGACCTCCTCGGGGTGAATCCCCACATAGATCTTCGACCGGGAGGGTGGTGGGGTGGAGGGCACTCTAAGAACGGTCCTCAGGGCCGGGACCTCCACCCTGCCTTCTCCGATTGTTTTCCCGGGGAAGAGGTTACGTAAACCGAAGAAGCGGGCCATCCGGAGGCTTGGTGGCTTTCGGTAAAGCCTTTCCGGAGGTCCGGAGGCCTCAATCCGACCCTCAAAGATGACGCTCACCGTGTCGCCGAGGGAGAAGGCCTCCTTAAGGTCGTGGGTCACAAGAAGTACAGTGAGGCCATAGCGGTGCCGCAATTCGGAAAGAAGGTCCCAGAGTTCTCTCCTCAAGCTCTGATGGAGGGCAGAGAAGGGTTCGTCCAGAAGGAGATGTCTGAAGCCCGGGGCCAGAGCCCGGGCCAGAGCCACCCGCTGGCGTTCTCCTCCGGAAAGGGAGGTTATGCGGCGTTCAAGTAGCTCCTCTATGCCGAGAACGCCAACGAGCTCCGAGACCCTTTCATCCGGGCGAATCCCCCTCACCTTGAGACCGTAGAGGATGTTTTCCCGCACGGAAAGATGGGAAAAAGGGCCAGATCCTGAGGAAGATAGCCCAGACCGCGCTTTTCAACCGGAAGACGGGTTATATCCCGGCCGTCAAGAAGAATACGGCCCGCCTCCGGCCTTCTCAAACCCGCTATGGTCTCAAGCAGGGTGCTCTTTCCGCTCCCGGTAGGCCCGAGAAGGACATGGATTTCTCCGGTTTTCACCTCCAGATTGACCCCCTCCAGGCCAAACCCTCCCACCCGTACCAGAAGGTTTTCCACCCGCATCATGCCCCTGATCCCTCGATTCTCCGGATTCCATAAAGGACCAGAAGACCTATCCCCACCAGGATCAGGGTCAGGGCTGCGGCCTCGGAAAGGTTAGCGGTGGAAAGACGCAGAAAGATGGCGATGGGAAGGGTTTCGGTACGCAGGGGCATGGCTCCGGCCACGGTGATGGTGGCCCCGAACTCCCCCAGGGCCTTGGCCCAGGTGAGAACGAAGGCCGAAAGGATTCCCCGCCGGGAAAGAGGCAGAGTTACGGTG
>JALWCD010000018.1 GCA_027036915.1 Thermodesulfatator sp.
TCGGACGGGAGCCGGTGCTTCCGCTGCTTGAGAAGGCCATCGAAGGGGCGGAGGAGAACCAGGAGATCGTGATCACCATTCCACCGGAGCAGGCCTACGGTCCCCACCGGGCGCACCTGGTAAAGGAGATCCCGCTCTCCCGGCTCAAGCATCCGGAACGGGTCAAGCCCGGAACCTACTACGAAGAGGTGGGGCCCTTCGGGCAGAAGACCTTTTTCAAGGTCCTGGAGGTCAACGGCGACCGGGTGAAGGCCGACTTCAATCATCCGGCGGCGGGCAAAAACGTTCTCATGAAGGTCCGGATCGAGGCCGTCCGGGAGGCCACGGCTCAGGAGATTCTGGCGGCCGAGATTCGCCGCTGCGGCGGGGGCTGAGCCTAGCCGGTGGAGGGGGGTCCCCTCCTTCGGATCGAAAATCTGGTCCTGGGGCTAAAGGGCCGATCCTATCCCCTGGTGGGCCCGGTCTCCCTGGCCGTCGACCGGGGAGAGATCTTCGGCCTGGTGGGTGAGAGCGGTTGCGGAAAGAGCCTCACGGGCCTGGCCTGCCTGGGACTTTTTCCCCCGGCGGTCACTCCCCTTTCCGGAAGGGTCCTTATCGGGGGAGACGACCTCCTGGCGCTTTCCGAAAACGAAAGGCGGTTTTTCCGCGGTCGTCGGGTGGCCCTCGTCTTTCAGGAGCCCCTGAGCGCGCTTAACCCCGTCCTCACCGTGGGCCATCAGGTGGAAGAGGTCCTCCGGCTTCACCGGGGGCTTTCCGGAACGGCGGCCCGGGAAGAAACCCTTCGGCTCTTTTCCGAGGTGGGCCTACCCGACCCCGAGACCCGGCTACGGAATTATCCCCATGAACTCTCCGGGGGTATGCGCCAGCGGGTCATGATCGCCATGGCCCTGGCCGGAAATCCGGATCTTCTGGTGGCCGACGAGCCCACCACGGCCCTGGATGTCACGGTACAGGCCCAGATCCTGGCCCTCCTTCTTGAGCTCAGGAAGCGGCGAGGACTGGCGGTGCTCTTCATCTCCCATGATCTGACCGTCATTCGGGAGGTGGCCGATCGCGTGGCCGTAATGTATGCCGGAGAGATCGTGGAACTGGCCCCCAGGGAAAGCCTCTTCGCGCACCCCTCTCATCCCTATACCAGGGCCCTCCTTGAGGCCTTTCCCCGGCTGGGCGTGCGACAACTGCGGGCCCTTCCGGGACAGGTTCCGCCCCCGGGACACTGGCCTGCCGGGTGCCGGTTTGCCCCCAGGTGTCCGGAAAAAGTCCCCGCCTGCGAGAAAGAGCATCCCGCAATGAAAGCCCTTTCGGCCGAACATGCGGTACGGTGTCTCCGACGATGAAGGTCCTGGAGCTTAAAGGGGTTTCGAAGAGTTATCGTCTGCGGCGCTTCTGGGGACGGGGTGCGGAGCTTACGGTGCTCCGGGAAATAGATCTGACCCTTCACCGGAACGAGGTCCTGGGCCTGGTGGGCGAGAGCGGTTGCGGGAAAAGCACCCTGGCCCGACTGGCCCTGGCCCTGGAAAGACCCGATCGGGGGGAGATGCGGTTTCTGGGAGAGCCCTTCTGGGAGCTTCCCGGACGGAGACGGAAGTCTCTTCGTCCCGGGCTTCAGGCCGTTTTTCAGGACCCTGCGGCCTCCCTTAACCCGCGCCATAAAATAGAGGCTCTGATTACCGAGCCCCTGAGGTTACAGGGAGTTCCCCGGACGGAGGCCCGGGAGCGGGCCGCCGAAATGTGCCGGCTGGTAGGGCTCCCGGAGGAGGTCCTGTCCTGTTTTCCTCACCAGCTCTCCGGGGGGCAGCGCCAGAGGGTGGCCCTGGCCCGGGCCCTGATTCCGGAACCGGCGGTGGTGGTCCTTGACGAACCCACCTCCGCGCTCGACGTCTCGGTTCAGGCCCAGATCCTGAACCTCCTGGTGGACCTCCAGAAACGTTTCGGAATGAGTTATCTTTTTATCTCGCACGATCTTCCGGTGGTCCTCTATCTCAGCCATCGGGTGGCCGTGATGTATCTCGGCGAGATCGTGGAACTCGGCCCCCGCGAGGTCTTTTTCTCCGGTCCCCTTCATCCCTACACCGAGGCCCTTCTGGCGGCCATTCCGGGCGAGGGTCGTTCCGTAAAGCCTCTCAGGGGGGACCCCCCCAGCCTCCTCAGAAGACCCCCGGGTTGCGTCTTCCATCCCCGCTGTCCGGAGGCCGGAGCCCTGTGCCACAGGGAGAAACCCCCTCTGCGGGAGATCTCGCCGGGCCATCTGGTGGCCTGTCATAAGAGGTAAGATGCTGGTTATCGACGGGGCCTATGGCGAGGGCGGAGGACAGATCCTGCGGTCGGCGCTTTCGCTGGCCATGCTTACCGGAAGGGCCTTTCGCCTGGTGAATCTAAGGGCCCGGCGTTCAAGACCCGGGCTCCGGCCCCAGCATCTGGCCTGCGTGAAGGGTGCGGCCCGTTTGAGCGGAGCCGAGACCGAGGGGGTCGAAAAGGGCTCTCTGGAGCTGGTCTTTCGCCCGGGCCCCCTCCGGGCGGGGGCTTACACCCTGGACATCGGGACCGCCGGTTCCACCGCCCTCCTCTTCCAGACCCTTTACCTTCCCCTGGCCGTGGCCGGAGGCGGGCGTCTCATCCTGCGGGGGGGCACACACGTGCCCCGGAGCCCCTGCTTCCATTATCTGGCCGAGGTCTTCTGGCCGGTGGTGAAAGCCATGGGGCTTTCGGGAAAACTCGAGCTTCGGCGTTACGGGTTTTATCCCCACGGGGGTGGAGAAATCCGGGCGGAGATCGCCCCCCTGAAGACCCTCTCCGGCCTGGAACTGTCCTCCCCCCTCAGGACCCGGAAACCTCTGGTCTTTTCCGTCATTACGGCCGATCTCCCCTCTCACATCCGGACGCGTCAGGCCCGGCGAGCCGAGAGTCTTCTGCGGGAGGCGGGGCTTGAGCCCGAGTTCAGGCTGGAGACCGTGAAAAGTTCTTCCCCGGGAACCTTTGTGGGGGTGGTGGGGGCCGAGGGAGCCGCACGCATGGGCTACTTTGCCCTGGGTGCCAGGGGGAAACCCGCCGAAAAGGTGGCCGAAGAGGCCGTGCGACCTTATCTTGAAGGTATGAGATTGGCGGCTTCGGTGGACGAATTCCTGGCCGATCAGCTCCTCCTGCCCGCGGCCCTGGCGCAGGGCCGTACCCTCTTTCGTACCCCCCGTCTCTCCCGTCACCTCCTGACCAACGTCTGGGTCATACGTCAGTTCCTGCCGGAGGTGAAGGTGGAAATCCGCGGAAGGGAGGGGCAGCCCGGAGAGGTGGAGATCCATGGCCTCGGTCTCCTTTGAGGAAAGCCGGGAGCGTTTTCGGGAAATCTACCTTCGTCAACCCCTTCTGCATCGGGTTCCCTTCGAGCGCTGGGAGGAGGCCCTGAGGGAGGGGCGTTTAAGACCCCTTGCGGGGACGCGTAAGAATCTCTTCCGCCTGAGACGGGATTTCAAAGGTTTCGCCGAAGGCACGGTCTTTTCGGAAACCCTGGTGGTGCCCGGTTTTCCTCACATTCCCCGTATATTTCGCCTCGCCACCGGGGTCCCCCGTTACTTTGAGGGCCCCTTCTTTGCGGAAGAGAAGATCGAGGGCTACAACGTTCGGCTCTTCAGGGTGGAAGACGAGATTCTGGCCGTAACCCGGAGGGGGTTCATCTGTCCCTTCGCCACGGATCGTTTTCGGGATTTCCTTCCCCGGCTTCCGGAATTTTTTGAGACCCACCCGAACCTCTGTGTGTGCGCCGAGGTGGCCGGTCCCGGTAATCCCTTCGTGGGAGAATGGCCGCCCTATATCAAAGAGGACGTGCGATTCTTCGTGTTCGACCTCCTGCGCCTCCCCGAGGGTCGGAGACTGCCCCCGGAGGAAAAGTACCGCCTCCTTGAGGCCTATCGGTTTCCACACCCCGAAATCCATGGCCCCTTTTCCTCCCGGGACCTAGAGCCCCTAAAGGCCCTTCTCCGACGCTACGAGGCCGAAGGGCGGGAGGGGGTAGTCCTTAAATCCCGGGACGCCCGGGTCTACGTGAAATACGTGACCCCGGTCTCTCATCTGGAAGATATTCGGGTGGTCTTTCCCTACCTGGGAGACGTGCCCCAGGCCTACATTACGCATCGCCTGGTGCGGTACGTCCTGAGCCGGTGGGAACTTTTCCGGACCCTGGACGAGGAGGCTTGGGGGGCGGTGGGCCGCAGGCTTTTTCCGGAGCTTGAGGCCATCCTGGAGAGGGTCGATCGGGGAGAGCCGGTGACGGAGACCTTTCACCTGAGGTTCCGCACGGAGCGGGCCTTCCAGGCCCTTCTGGCTCATTTCCGTCACGCCCAGGTCAAGGTGGAGGTGCGTTCCGTCCGCCGGGAGGAGGGTTATCTGGTGGTGGAACTGGTCAAGATCTATCCCCGGGCGACCTCCTTCTGGAAAAACAAACTGGAAGGGTTTGCGGTGGTGGACTAGGAGTCTCTGCCGTGACAGGCGGGAGTCCGGGCGAAAAATCTCTTCCACACCAACTCCCGCAGGAAAAGTAGACCGAGGAGGATGGCCGCGAGGATTGAGGATAACCCCGAGTGTTCGTGAGTTTCGGTCGAACCCTTCGGGGCCAGTTCGCCCGCCAGGTGATCGAAGAGCCAGCCACAGAAAAGAGCGCTCAGCGAAAGCGTCAGGAGATAGACCGCGGTGGCTTTTTTTCCGAAGACCCTGGAGAGCACGGTGAGGGTGGTCACGTTGGTGGCCGGGCCGGCCATGAGGAAGACCAGCACGCTTCCGGGGCTGAAGCCCTTGAGGAGAAGGGCGTAACCCAGGGGGATGGAGGCCGTGGCGCAGAGATAGAGGGGAAGCCCCAGGAACAGCATGGCCGGATAGGTCAGGCCGTGGACCGAGAGGGTGTGGGCCAGGTCCGGCGGCAGGATCAGGGAGACCAGGGCCGCCAGGAGAAACCCCAGGAGGAGAGGGCGGGCGATTTCGGCAAAGAGTTCCTCGACCGTGTGCCGCAGGGAGGCCGTGAGTTTTTCGGAAAAGGTGTGCCGGTGAGGGCTCTCTTCCGCGCAGCAGGCGCAGGAGAGAAGGGGGGAGGAGGCTTCCGTGGCCTGCTGTTTGAGACCGAAGGTTATGGCCAGGGCCACCAGGAGGGCGGCCAGCAGGGCCGAGAGGGGATAGGCCAGGGCGAAAAGACCTCCCAGGAGCCCGTAGGCCAGCAGGATGGCGTCCACGCTGGTCTGAGGGGTGGCCACCAGGAAGGCGAAGGTGGCCGGAAGGCCCGCCCCCTGGCGATAGAGCCCCACCGCGGCCGGAAGCACTCCGCAGCTGCAAAGGGGCAGAGGCAGTCCCAGGAGGGCGGCCTTTAAGGCCCCGGATAGGGTGTGCCCTCCGAGATGCCGGGCCAGAAACCCTTCGGGAAGAAAGACCCGCAGCAGACCGGCCACCAGAAGCCCGAAAAGGAGATAAGGCGAGCTTTCCAGAATCAGGTGCCCCAGAATCTCAAAATAAGCCTGGACCATACCTCTTCTCCAAATGTAAACTTATTTTCTCCATTTTACACCGAAACCGGATAGCGTCTATAATTAAAGTCTAATGGTGCGGGTCTTCGTGGTCGGAGGGACGGGTTTTGTCGGAAGGGCGCTCCTTTCCGGACTTCGGGAAAGGGGCTACGAGGTTTTCGCCCTGGCACGTAGCCGTTCCCGGATTGCGGTTCTTCCGGAGGGGGTGAAACCCGTTCTGGGGGACCCTTTGCGTCCCGGTTCCTGGCAGGAAGAGGCCGCCGCATGTGAGGTGGGAATCAACCTCTGCGGAGCCAACATCTTTCGGCGCTGGGATGAGGAATACAAACGGCTCATCCGGGACTCCCGGGTGCTCTCCACCCGGATGCTGGGGGAGGCCCTGGCCGGAGGACAGGGCAGAGTGCTGGTCAACGCCTCGGCGGTGGGCTACTACGGGGAGACCGGGGAAGAGGAGGTGACGGAGGAGCATCCCCCGGGGAGGGATTTTCTGGCCCGGGTCTGTGTGGACTGGGAGCGCGAGGCTCTGGGTTTCCAGGAGAAGGGGCTGCGGGTGGCGGTAGCCCGTTTCGGAATCGTTCTGGGAGCGGGAGGAGGAGCCCTTCTCAGGATGCTTCCGGCCTTTCGGCTGGGTCTCGGGGGGCCCATAGGTTCCGGGCAACAGTGGTTTCCCTGGGTCCATCTCGCGGACGTGGTCTCGGGGCTCATCTTCCTGGCGGAAGAAGAGAAGGCCCGGGGGCCTTTCAATCTGGTGGCCCCGGGAATTGTCCGGCAGAGGGAATTCGCCCGGGAGCTCGGGCGGGTGCTGAGGCGTCCGGCCTTTCTCCCCGTTCCGGTTTGGGCGCTCCGCTTGATCTTCGGCGAGGTGGCCCGGGTGCTGGCCACTGGTTGCCGGGCCGTGCCCCGCAGGCTCCTGGCCCTGGGCTTTAAGTTTGCCTTTCCAGATCTCCGGCCGGCCCTGCAAGACCTTTTACGTCCCGGAAAAGGAGGTCGAATATGAAACCCACCTGTTCACTTTTCGATTTTCTGGAAGAGATCCCCGAGGACATCCACACGGAGATCGAGACCCTGGGCACAGCCAGGGTGGAAAACCCCTTAAACCTTCCTGAGGGTTGTTTCGTCACAGACGAGATGCGGGTTACCCTCAGGGTTTCTGAAAGCTTCTTGAGGCAGGCCCTGGAGAAAGGACAGGGCCTTCCTTCTGCGGAGCTCGCCGGCCCCAGACCTTATATCTACTTCGATCCGGCCAAGACCCGGGCCGCGGTGGTCACCTGCGGGGGGCTCTGTCCGGGGATAAACGACGTCATTCGATCCCTGGTCCTGACCCTCTATCATTCCTACGGCGTGCGCCACATTTACGGTATTCGATACGGATTGCAGGGTTTCATCCCGGCCTACGGTCACGACGTGGTGGAACTCGATCCGGAGGTGGTGGCGAGCATCCATGAGCTGGGGGGAACCTTTCTCGGTACCTCCCGGGGCCACCAGCCCATCGACCAGATCGTGGACGCCCTGGAGCGCATGAACGTGAATCTCCTCTTCATGATCGGGGGGGACGGAACCTTCAGGGCCGCCACCAAGATCAAGGAGGAGATCTCCCGCCGGGGGCTCAAGATCGCGGTGGTAGGGATTCCCAAGACCATCGACAACGACATCTGGCTGGTCTCCCGGACCTTCGGTTTTGTGACCGCGGTGGAGGAGGCCTGCAAGGCCATCCGCTGCGCCCATACCGAGGCCGTAGGGGCCCCGAACGGCATCGGCCTGGTCAAGGTCATGGGGCGACACTCGGGTTTCATCGCGGCAGCCGCCACCCTGGCCACCAAGGAGGTCAATTTCTGCCTTATCCCGGAGGAGGACTTCGATCTGGAAGGGCCGCGGGGCTTGCTGGCGGCCCTGGAGAGGCGTCTTGCCGAACGTAAACACGCGGTGATCGTGGTGGCCGAAGGGGCCGGCCAGAAATACGTCCAGGGCGAAAAACCGGAATACGACGCCTCGGGCAACCTGAAACTGGGCGACATCGGAACCTTCCTGCGGGATCGCATCAAGGAGTATTTCAAAGAAAAGGGCCTTGAGGTTTACGTGCGCTACATCGATCCGAGCTACATTATCCGGAGTGTTCCGGCCTGTGTGGACGATCGTATCTACTGCGGTTTCCTGGGGCAGTACGCCGTACATGCGGCCATGGCCGGAAAGACCGGGCTTTTCATAAGCTACCTCAATCATCACTATGTTCATCTGCCGCTCACCGAGGCCGTAAAACGCCGCAAACAGGTAAATACTAAAAGCCGATTCTGGCTTTCGGTGCTAGAGTCCACCGGCCAGGGGAGGCTCCGAAACGGTTAAAACCCAAAACAGATCATTAAGTTTTAACCCCGCCACACAGGTGGGCTCTAGCCAGGCCTCGGTATGAGGTCTGTAACCAGATTCAGAGTATTTGTTACGCGAAGGGCCTCAAAGAGGCGGGTAAAGCTTTCGGCCAGGCTTTCCATGATGGGAACCTTGACCTTTTCAGGAAGATCCCACCAATCCTTTTTAAAGGCTCCGAAGGCCTTTTTACGGGTCTTGTAGATAAACTGGGCCTCGGTCCAGCCTTCCTGCCATTCCCCTCTGAGATTCTCCTTGAGGTAGGCGTAGATCCTTTCCCTGAACTCTGTGGGCAGGGCCGGGTGATCGAAAATGAGATTCTGGAATCCGGTGGCCAGGTGAATCTCGGCGCAACCGGCATCCGGGAAAAGGTGAAAAAGCTCCTCCGGGAGGGTCGAAGCCCCGTGCTGTACGGCCCCGGCCAGCCCGTACTCCCGACGGGCAAGTTCCGAAAGAGTACGCAGGGTGTCGAAATCGATCTGGACCCTGGCCACCGAGCCGTCCGGCAACACCACTCCGCCGTGACTTGAGCCGGTCTGGACGCTGATTTTGGAAAGTCCAATTTTTCCGGTGAAACAGCGATTAAAACCCTCCATGAAGGCCCGGAGTTCTTCGGGGGTGCTGTTGTGGCCTCCGATCTCCCCGATTTCTCCCCCCAGGTTTACCGTTACGCCCTCGGGTTCCAGCGAGCGCACGAAGGCTGCAAGTTCCGCCGTGAGCTCGTAGTTCGGACGTTGCTGTTCCTCCAGGGTCTCCTTTGAGAGATCCACCAGGGTGGAGGCATCTATGTCTATATTGTAAAAACCGGCGGAAAGGGCCTCTTTTATGAGATTCCTGAGGTTTTCCTTTTCCGCCTCCGGGCGAGAGAGGTAGACCCTGCGGTTGGCCTGGAAATGGTCGCCCTGGAGAAAGACCGGCCCGGGGAATTCCTCCCGGGCGGCCGCACAGAGAACCACCGTGGCATATTCCAGCGGTCGTTGTCTGGTGTAGCCCATCTCCGAACGGGCGATCTCCACAATGACCGCCCCTACCGCAAGTTCCCTGGCTACCCGAAAAAGCGTGCGGGCGAAGTCGTAGGTGAGCCCCCGAATATTGATGGCCGGCACGGTAAATCCCGGAAACTCCCGGGCCATTTTCCGGTAAAGGGGATAAATAGAGGCAGGATACGCCCCCATGGCCCGGGCTTTTTCTTTTAATTCTTGCAGACGTCGTTCCTTTTCCTGGCCTTCGGAAAAGACCGCCTCATAAACCTCCCGATCAAGAGCTTCCTTACCCATAAAACCTCCTCACTTGACGTTTCTTTTATTTTAGCACACTCCTCTTTGATATGTTCTAAAAAGATGTTAAGAATTTCCGGGAAGACAAAGCAAGGAGGACGTGATGCGGATAAGGATTTCGTGGATTCTGCTTGGGCTCATGGTTCTGGGGGCCTTTGTTCCGGCCCTGGGGCTGGTAGGAAAGCCCTGGGTCTTCCTTTTTCCGGTGGGGGTTCTGGGGCTGGCCCTGGTGATGGCGATAAAGGAAAAAGGAGTTTCCACGGCCTGCCTCCGGGTTCTGCCCCGGTTTTCGGAGTATATGCATCTGGAATTCCGGGAGGGCCTTTGCGGGCGAGAAGTCCCCGGGGCGGAACCGGTTCTGGACAAGGCCATGAACTTTGCGGCTCTGGTTTCGGGGTACCTCTTCACCATGCATCAGCAGGCCCGCGTTCTTTCCGAAATCAAGGACTTTCTGGGAGAGGTGGCTGAAAAGCTGGTCGATTTCTATGAAAAGACCGATGCCCTTTCCCTGGAGCTCTATCACTCCGCCCAGCAGGCCACCCAGGATGTGGAGGTGCTGTCCCGGGCCTTAACGGATCTCAACACCGCGGCCGGAGAGATCGCCGGAAGCATCACCCACACCGCGCAGAAGACCTCCGAGGCCCGTGAAAGGGCCGTAGAGGCCAAGACCACCATTGAGAAACTTCTCGAAAGCACGGAGAGAATCGGATCCGTGGCCCAGGTGATAAATGATATTGCGGATCAGACCAACTTACTGGCCTTAAACGCCACCATTGAGGCCGCCCGGGCCGGCGAGGCCGGAAAAGGTTTCGCCGTGGTGGCCAACGAGGTCAAGGAACTGGCCCGCCAGACGGCCGAGGCCACCAAGGAGATCGCCAGCATCATTTCCGAGATCCAGAACGAGACCCGAAACGCCGTGGAGGCGGTGGAGAGCATCACCAGCGGGGTGCTCGAGATAAACGAACTCGCCACCACCATCGCCTCGGCCAGTGAGGAACAGACCGCCACCATCGCCGACATCACCCGGAATATAGAAAATGTCCAGGCCGTGGTGCAAAAGACCTACGAGTATTCCCAGAGCCTCATGCAGCACACCAAGGAGTCCGTCCAGGTGAAGACCCTGATCGAGGCCTTCAAGGTGGCCATGGAGAGCGTAACCATAGAGAACAACGTGCTCCTTCACGGACTGGTGGTGGAGGACCGTTTCGAGGAAAGCCTCCGGGAGTGCCTGGAGGATTTCACCCGGATTCAGCTCATTCTCCTCAAACATTACGAATGGCTGAACGAGGTCTTAAACGGTCTCATCGTGGGCAAACCGCCCGAGGTCCAGCTCGATCCCGAGAAGTGCGTGCTGGGAAGATTCCTTGAGACCTATACGCCTCCGAATTCCAGGGTGGAAGCCATCCTTTCGGAGCTCAAACCGGTGCACGAGGAGTTCCACCATACCGCGGCCGACATCCAGGAACGGCTGGCCCGGGGGGATCAGGCCGGAGCCATCGAAGTCTTTCGCCGGGAGACCCTGGCCCGCTTTTTCCGCATCACCGAACTTTTCGGACGCTGGCTTTCCGAAGTGGGCGAACACAAACTGGCTGGTCTCGAGCTTTCGGAGTTCTACCGGAAAGAGGAAGAATTCATGACCTTCGGTCCGGAGCTTGAAACCGGAATCTCCGAGATCGATCAGCAACACCGCAAGCTCGTCTCGCTGGTGAACCGGCTCTACCGGGCCATAAAAAGCGGGGAGGGGACCGGAGTTCTGGGAGAGATTCTGAACGAACTGGTGGCCTACACCGACTACCACTTCAAGACCGAGGAGTACTACTTTGACAAGTTCAATTATCCCGAGGGCGAGCTTCACAAAGAGATCCACCGCAAGCTTACGGCCCAGGTTCTGGAATTCAAAGAGAAATTCGAACGCGGGGAGGCCACCCTCTCTTACGACCTTCTGAACTTCCTTAAGGACTGGCTGGTGAACCACATCGGTAAGACCGACATGAAGTATGCGCCTTTCCTGCGGGAGAAAGGGCTTACCTAAGGGGCTCGGGCAGGCGGCGGAGGGCCTCGGTGAGGAGGGCCCTCTCCTCATCGGTGGGAGGCCTTCCGCCCACCTCCCGCAGAAATATCTCAAAGAGTTCCCGCGTATCCCACTGGCGGAGGGTGGACGGAAGGAGCCTCTCCCCGGACGGGGCCCAGAGGTTGGGAGTTTCCAGAACCAGTAGCCGGGGAAAGAGTTTCCGCAGGCGTTCAAAAGCCTGGGGGACCGGGGTTTCATCTTCCAGGATGACCTTCACGTAGGCTGAAGAGGGGGGCTCTCTCAGGATTTCATGAAAGATTCCCCGGATGATCTTAAGCTCCCAAGGAGGAGTGAGAGGGATGAACTCCGAAGAGGCCCGGCCGGTTTCCGGGACAAGTTCAAAAAGCCAAACCCCCTTGGTGATTTCGGCTTCCGAAAAAGAAAGGGGAAAGGGGGAGCCCGCGTAGTAGATGTTTTCTTCCGGCCGTTGAGCCTGATGAAGGTGTCCCAGGAGGACCAGCTGAAAATCCCGGAAGATCCGGCCCGGCAGCCCTTCCTCCCCGCCCACCCAGAGCTCCAGCTCGGATTCCCCTTTCCGTCCCCCTTCCACCAGGAGATGGCCCACGAAAAGACGCGGCCCCTTTAAGGGCGGAAGGTTTCGGAGGAGAAGTTCCCAGAGCCTTGCGCCCTCGCCGGAAAAGGTTTCCGGAAGCCAGCCCTGACGCTCAAGGATCTCTTTCAAGTGCAGGGGGGTAAGATGAGGAGCCAGATAAAGGGAAACTTGGCCCCAGCGCAGGGGGGTGAGCAGGAATTCCTCCTCCACGGCCACGTGGATTCGGAGGCGGGCCAGGAGTTCCCGGGCGAAGGCCAGGCGTTCCCGGCTGTCGTGATTTCCGGGGATGAGGGCTACCGTGACGCCAAGCTCATGCAGGCCGGTAAGGATCTCTCCCAGAAGCCCTACGGCCTCGGCCGGGGGCACCGGCCGGTCGAAAATGTCCCCAGCCACCACCACCAGGTCAGGCCGAAGATCCCTCACCAGGGGCAGGAATTCGGTCTCGAAAAACCGGGCCTGATCCCCGGTAAGATGAAGGCCGTGGAAGAGTTTTCCCAGATGCCAGTCGGCGGTGTGGAGGATCCTCACGGATCAGCTTCTTTGTGTTTCGAGGTCTCGGACTTCCTTTTTCAGAGCCTCTCTGGCTCTGGCCAGGGCCTCGCGCACCCGTTCCGGCGCGGTTCCCCCCAGGGTCCTCCGGCGGGCCACCGACCCCTCCACCGTGAGCCATTGATAAACGTCGTCCTGGATAAGTTCGGAGAAACGCCGGAGTTCTTGGAGAGGAATCTCCCAGAGCTTAAGCCCCCTTTCTTCGGCCCAGGCCACGATCCGCCCCACCAGGTGATGGGCCTCCCGAAAGGGAAGCCCTTTCAGAACCAGGTAGTCGGCCAGATCCGTGGCCGTGGTGTAGCCCTCTTCGGCCGCGGCCCGCATACGCTCGGCCCGGGGCACAAGACCCTCCACCATAAGGGTCGCAAGCTTCAGGGAGGGTTTGAGAGTGTCCACAGTATCGAAGACCGGTTCTTTGTCTTCCTGAAGATCGCGATTGTAGGCCAGGGGAAGCCCTTTTACGACCGTAAGAAGGGCCAGGAGGTTCCCGTAAACCCGGCCGGTTTTTCCCCGGATAAGCTCCGCCACGTCGGGATTTTTCTTCTGGGGCATGATGGAGGAGCCGGTGCACAGGGCGTCGGGAAGATCGATGAACCCGAACTCCGGACTCATCCAGAGGATGATCTCCTCCGAGAGCCTTGAAAGATGAGCCATGGTAAGGGCCGCGTGGAAGAGAAATTCCAGGGCGAAATCCCGGTCCGAGACCGCATCCAGGCTGTTTTCCGTCGGGGCTTCGAAACCGAGGAGTCGGGCCGTGTATGCCCGATCCAGGGGATAGGGCGTGCCCGCAAGGGCCGCCGAGCCCAGAGGGCAGAGGTTGACCCGTTTCAGGCTTTCCCGAAAGCGTTCGGCATCCCGGGAAAACATCTGGTAGTAGGCCAGCAGGTGGTGAGACAGGAGGACCGGCTGGGCGTGCTGAAGATGGGTGAAGCCCGGAAGGATCACCCCCAGGACCTCCTCGGCCTTGTCCACCAGGGCCTTTCGGAGGGCGTGCAGCAGTTCCAGGATCTCCAGGATCTCCTCCCGGAGATAGAGACGGAAGTCCGTGGCCACCTGGTCGTTTCGGCTGCGGCCGGTATGGAGTTTGCCCGCCAGGGGCCCGATCTTCTCCCGCAGGGCCTGCTCGAGGTTCATGTGAACGTCTTCAAGTTCCCGGCGGAAAACGAACCGGCCCTCGCGTATCTCCGCCTCGATTTCCCGGAGTCCACGGGATAGCTTTTCGGCCTCGGCCTGGGTCAGGATTCCGGCCGCCCTGAGGGTCTCCACGTGGGCCAGGTTCTGCCGGATATCGTGCAGGGCCAGTCTCCGGTCGAACGAGACCGATTCCGTGAACTCTTCCACCAGTTCGTGGGTGGCCTCCCTGAAACGGCCTCCCCAGGGTTTGTCTACCTCCGCCATACGATGCGGCCTCCCACCATGGTCAGTACGGCGCGTCCCTGCATTTCCCAGCCCAGAAAAGGACTGTTCTTGCTCTTGGAATGCAGATCTTCCTCGGTCACCACCCAGACCGCCTCGGGATCGATGAGGGTGAGGTCCGCCGGGGAACTGGGCCTGAGCGTTCCCCCGGGCACCTTAAGGATGCGGGCCGGATTAGTGGAAAGGAGTTCCGCCATGCGCAGGGGAGAGATGAGCCCCTCGCGGACCAGTTTCAGGGTGAGGGGCACCGCGGTCTCAAGCCCGATGAGCCCGAAAGCCGCGGCCGGGAACTCCACCTCCTTTTCCAGCGGGCTGTGCGGAGCATGGTCCGTGGCGATGGCGTCTATCACCCCCTCGGCCAGGGCCTCACGGATGGCTTCCCGATCCGTTTCGCTTCTCAAAGGGGGATTGACCTTGGCGTTGGTGTTGTATCCCAGTACGGCCTCCTCGGTAAGGGTAAAGTAGTGGGGCGCGGTCTCCGCGGTTACCGGCCAGCCCTCTTCCTTGGCCCGTCGGAGAACGGCCACCGCCCCGGCCGTTGAAACATGGGCCAGATGAACAGGATGACCGGTAAGCCTGGCCAGGGCCGCATCCCGGAAGACGGCCACCTCTTCGGCCTCGGCGGGGATGCCCTTGAGTCCCAGTCTGGCCGAGATGGGCCCCTCGTTGACCTGCCCCCCGGCGGAAAGCCCGGGTTCCTCGGCATGGGAGATCACCGGAAGATCGAAGCTGCGGGCGTACTCCAGGGCCAGACGCATAAGTCCGGCGTCTCTTACCGGGTGTCCGTCGTCCGAGACCGCCACCGCTCCGGCCTCCCGAAGCTCTCCGAAAGGCGCCAGGGTTTCCCCCTGCTGGGCCTTTGAGATACAGGCCACGGGATAAATCCTTACCAGGTTGACCTCCCTGGCCCGGGAGAGAATATAGCGGGTGACTTCGGGAGAATCGTTCGGGGGACGGGTGTTAGGCATGCAGGCTACGGCGGTAAACCCTCCGGCCGCCGCGGCCCGCGAGCCGCTCTCCAAGTCCTCTTTCCATTCCTCTCCGGGCTCCCGTAGGTGAACGTGCAGGTCTATGAGCCCGGGCATGAGCCAGAGCCCCCGGGCTTCTATCACCTCCACCGGGCCTTCGATGGAAATTTCCCGATCCAGGGCCACAATACGCCCCTCTTCCACCAGGAGGTCGCCCTCCTGGTCGAGTCCCTGCGAAGGGTCCAGTATCCGGGCCTTGCGGATGAGGATCTTCAAAGTTTAAGTACTGGCTTTGCGTTTTTCCAACCAGTCAATCAGGAGGACCGCCAGACCTATCCCTATAGCTATAGAACCCAATATAAGAGCGTTTATCTCGGGACTCATTCGTTTTTTCCTCCCCGCTCCAGAAGAATTATTCCAGCCACACATAAGCCTATAATCAGTATAACAAACACTTTTAAAAGTGTATAAGAATATCTTTGACCGGAGACCATAGGAGTAACAATTCCGGCCACAGTCAAAGCCAGGGCCAGGTTCAGAAGCCACTTTCCGAACTCCAGAAGGGTTTGCGGTTTCATGAGCCTGCGGCCTTAAGAAGCAGCAAAAGAAGGGCCATTCTTACCGCCACTCCGTTTTCCACCTGATCCAGAATGACCTGTCCGGGGAAGTCTTCAAGCTCCGGAGAGAGTTCCACTCCCCAGTTGATGGGGCCGGGGTGCATGAGAAGGGCTCCCTCGGCGGCCCGGGAGAGTACGCGTCGGCTCAGGCCGAAATATCGGGCGTACTCGTGAAAGCTGGGGAAAAGCATCCGGCCGTGCCTTTCCTTCTGGACCCGCAGGGCGATCACTACGTCCGCCCCTTCCACGGCTTCCTCCAGCCGGGCACACACCCTGGCCCCCAGGGCCTCGCTTTCAGGGGGCAGAAGGGTCCCCGGCCCCGCGACATAGACCTCGCCCCCCATTTTG
>JALWCD010000019.1:0-284 GCA_027036915.1 Thermodesulfatator sp.
GGGCCGGAGGGGTCAGCACCGAAGTGGCCCGGGCCTTTCCTCTTCTGCGGGTCTTTTCCGTGGAACGCTCCCCGGAAAGAGCAGCTTATCTGGAGGAAAATCGCCAGCGCTTCGGCCTTCTGAACCTGGAGATCATTCGTGGCGAGGCCCCGGAGGTCCTGGGCGACCTCCCCGACCCGGATCGGGTCTTCGTGGGGGGTTCGGGGGGCAGGCTCCCGGAAATCCTTGAACATCTCTGCCGGAGGGAATTTTCCGGGCCCCTGGTCCTCACGCTGGTCTCCCGG
>JALWCD010000019.1:294-15629 GCA_027036915.1 Thermodesulfatator sp.
ACCTGGAGGAGGCCCGGAGGTTTCTCTCGAAAAGAGGGTTCGGTCTGGAGGTGATCCAGATGACGGTCTTTCCCGCGCGGAACCTGGCCGGGCACACCGTGTTCTCCTCCCGGAATCCGGTCTTTGTCCTCCGGGCCCTCCGGGGGTAAAATGCCGGGCATGATCTACTTCATCGGGGCCGGGCCCGGAGACCCGGAGCTCATCACGGTCAGGGGCCTCAGGGTCCTGCGCAGGGCCGCGCTCGTGGTCTATGCCGGAAGTCTGCTCAACCCGGCCCTGCTTGAGGAGGCTCCGCCCGGAGCCAGGCTTTACGATTCCCACGGAAAAAGCCTGGAGGAGATCGTGGAGACCATGGCCGAGGCCGCCCGGAGGGGCGAAACCGTGGCCCGCCTGCACAGCGGGGACACGGCCTTCTACAGCGCCCTCAACGAGGAGATCGCGGCCCTGCGGCGCCTGGGGCTTACCTACGAGGTCATTCCCGGAGTGAGTTCGGCCTCGCTGGGGGCGGCCAGAATGGGGCTGGAACTCACCGTGCCGGAGAGGGTCCAGACGGTGGTCTTTACCCGGCTGGGAGGCCGCACCCCCGGGCCGGGGCCGGAAGACCTGGCCTATTTCGCCCGGCAGGACGTTACCCTGGTGCTCTTCCTGAGCGTCCGGCAGGCGGCCACCATCGAGAAGGCCCTTCTCACCCGGCTCCCGCCGGAGACCCCGGTAGCGGTGGCCGAAAAACTGGGTTTCCCGGAAGAACGAATCCTTTACGGACGGCTGGGAGAGCTTTCACGTCTGGTGGAGGAAGCCGGTATCCGCCGCACGGCCCTCATCTACGTGGGCCGGGCCCTGGCCGTGCGCGAAAGCCCGCAGGAGACCCGCTCAAAACTCTATGGCCGCAAGTCCTGAGAGCCTTATTTTCCTGCCGGTGACCGCGCGGGCGGAAAGGCTGGCCCACCGTCTGGCGGATCACTTTCCGGAGGCCAGGGTGGAGCCCTTTTCGCGAGCGGCCCTGGGCTCAAACTGGCGCAAAGGCGTGGGGCTGGTGATCCTGGGGGCCTGCGGGGTGGCGGTGCGGACCATAGCCCCCCTTCTCCGTAACAAAAAGGAAGACCCGGCGGTGGTGGTCATCGACGAAAGCGGTCGCCACGTAATAAGTCTCCTTTCCGGACATCTCGGAGGGGCCAACGCCCTGGCCCGGGAGCTGGCCGCCATCCTCGGTACCGAACCGGTCATCACCACCGCCAGCGATCTCGCCGGTCTTCCGGCCCCGGACCTCTGGGCCGAAGATCACGGGGCCCTTCTGCGGCCGGCGGATCGGGTGCCGGCCTTCGTGGCCGCCTACCTGGAGCGAGGGAAACTCCGGGTTTTCAGAGAGTATCCCCTGCCCCTTCCCGGGGCCTGGGAGGAGGTCCGGAGGCCGGAAGAGGCCGATCTTATCATCTCCTACCGTCGCCTGGAGCTTCCCCCCGGGAAACTCCAGGCCGTGCCCCGGGTGCTCTACCTGGGGGTGGGCTTCAATCGGGGGACTCCGGCCGAAACGCTCGCGGAGGCCGTCTCGGCGGTGCTCACCCGCCACGGGCTCCTAGAGGAGGCCCTGGCCGGCGTGGGCACCCTGAGCTCAAAGGCGGAAGAAGAGGGGTTTCGGGCCTGGGTTTCGGAAAAGGGTCTGCGGGTCTTTCCCTTCCCGGCGGAGGCCCTCTCCCGGGAGGTCGAGGAGAGGGGCCTTTCCGTCTCTCCGGCTGCCAGCCAAAGCACCGGAGCGCTGGCCGTGGCCGAGCCGGCGGCCCTGCTTGCGGCCGGCCGGAGAGCCCGCTTGATCGTGGCCAAGGAGAAGACCCCGGAGGTCACCGTGGCCCTGGCCGAGGCCCGGTCCAGGCGGGGACGCCTTTCCCTGATAGGGATCGGGACCGGAGAGCCCGCGGAGATGACGCCCGCGGCCCGGAGGGCCCTGCGGGAGGCCACCCACGTGGTGGGCTACGGCCGGTATCTGGACCTTATAAGACCCCTTATCTCCGGCAAAGAGACCTTCGAGGCCGGCATGACCCGGGAGGTGGAACGGGCCGAGAAGGCCATAGAGCTGGCGCTTGCGGGCCACCGGGTGGCCCTGGTGAGCGGGGGAGACCCGGGAATTTACGGCCTGGCCGGACTGGTCTTCGAGCTTTTGCGGGAAAAGGGAGACCTTGCGGCCTTTGAGATCGAGGTCGTACCAGGCTTGACGGCCCTTAACGCCTGTGCCGCCCGGCTGGGGGCCCCCCTCATGCACGATTTCGCGGTGGTGAGCCTCTCCGACCGCCTCACCCCCTGGGAGACCATTGAACGTCGTCTGCGGGCGGCCGCCGAGGCCGACTTCGTGATCGTGCTCTACAATCCCCGAAGCCGCGGTCGTCCGGAACATCTGGAAAGGGCCCGCAGGATCCTCCTTGAGTATCGCCGGCCGGAGACCCCGGTGGGGCTGGTGCGGGCCGCCGGACGGCCCGGAGAAACCGTCCTCGTGACCACCCTCGGTACCCTGCCGGTGGAAAAGGTGGATATGCAGACCACGGTCTTCGTGGGCAACTCCGAGACCTTCGTCCTGGGCCCCTGGATGGTTACTCCGCGGGGATACCGGGGGCGCCGCTTTTAATTCCTCTTCCGCAGGCCCACCAGGCCTTCCGGGAAAAGGATGAGCACGGCCATGAGGAGGCCTCCATAAACCAGGTCCCGGTATTCGTCAAAGACCGCAAGCAGATGAGGAAGAGGAGTAAGCAACCCCGCGCCCAGGACGGCTCCCCAGAGGGAGTTTCGCCCTCCGAAAAGACACATGGCCACCAGCTCCACGGAGAAAAAGATGTCGAAGGTCTTGGGACTGATGAAGGAAAGGTAGTGGGCGTAAAGGGAGCCCGCCAGCGAGGCGTAAGCCGCACTGAGTACGAAGGCCCGGACTTTGTACCGCCGGGGGTTTATGCCCAGACAGGCCGCCGCGGCTTCCCCTCCGGAAAGGGCCTTCCAGGCCCGTCCCTCCCCGGAATGGACCAGGTTGAAACTCAGAAAGAGCCCCAGGAGGACCACCGACCAGATGAGATAGTAGGCCGAAAGATCCGTGGCCAGCACCAGGGAACCCAGGCGATAGGGCGGAATTCCCGGCAGTCCGGGGGGACCGCCGGTAAGATCCTCGGCTTCCACGAGAAAAAAATAGAGGGCCAGGTTGAAGGCCAGAGTGGCCATGACCAGATAGTGACCCTTAAGTCGCAGGACCAGGAACCCCAGACCGTAGGCCACCCCCAGGGTTAACCCCAGGGCCATAAGGGTGGAAAGCCAGGGGGAGACCCCCAGTTTCAGGGCCAGAAGGGCCGAACCGTAAGCCCCGAGGGCCCAGAAACCGGCGTGCCCCAGGGAGATCTCACCGGCGTAACCTATGAGAAGGGTGAGGCCGGCGACCGTGAGGATATTGAGGGCCGTAAGGTTGGCCACGGTGAGATAATAGGGGTTCCGGATGAAGAGGGGCCAGAGGAAACAGAAAAGGGTCAGGCAGGCCAGGCGTCGCCGGTCTTTTCGCAGGGCCGCAAGCATGTCAGACCCTCTCCACCTCGGCTGCACCCAGGAGTCCGGAGGGTTTCACCGCCAGCACCAGAAAGAGCAATCCGAAGGCGAAGACGTCCCGAAAACCGCTTGAGACAAAACCCGCCACCAGGGCCTCGAGCACCCCCAGGAGGAGTCCGCCCAGGATGGCCCCGGGGAAACTCCCGTAGCCTCCGAGGACCGCGGCCGCGTAACCCTTAAGGCCCAGAATCAGACCGGAATCGAAGCTCACCCCGGTGATGGGCAGGATGAGGAGTCCGGCCACCGCCCCCAGGGTCCCGGCCAGGAAGAAGGAAAGGGCATTGAGATGGCCCACCGGAAGCCCGATGAGGGCCGCGGCCCGGGGGCTTGCGGCCACCGCCCTCAGGGCCCGGCCCCGAAGACTTGCACGGTAAAAGACCTGCAGGATCAGCACACAGAGGAGGCCCACCGCGAGCACCAGCAGGCTCTCCCGGGTAAGGCTCGCTCCCAGGACCTTTAAGGGCGGGCCGCTTACGGGGGCGGGGATGCTCCTGGGATTCTTGCCCCAGAGGAGTTTGATAAGCCCCCGGATGAAGACCGAGGCCCCGATGGTGATGAAGATAAGGTTCAGGGGGTCGCGGTTGCGGGCCGGACGCAGGGCCAGTCTCTCAAGAAGTATTCCACAGACCCCCACGCCGAGGATGGCGAGACCGGCAGCCAGCGGCCAGGGCAGACCCAGGGAGAGGAGGAGGGTGCTCATGAAAAAGCCCCCCAGGGTCAGGAAATCGCCCTGGGCAAAGTTCACGATCCGGAGACTGTTTTCCACCACACAGAAACCCAGGGCCACCAGGGCGTAAATGGCCCCGGCCGTAAGGCCGGAAAAAATGAACTGGAGAACAATTCCGGTCTCCGTCATGCCCCTAAATCCCTACCCCAAAATTTCTGCGACGACAATCGAGGCTTGGTCTCCACCGGCCTCTGTGTTAGGTATTAAGGAAACCCTGGCAAAGGAGGCCCCATGAAAAAAACCGCCCTCAGGCGCCCCACGCGGATGAGCGAGGAGGAAAAGCAGGCCCTGGTGGCCAAGATCTTTGCAGGCGACCCTTCGGCCTTTACCGAAGACCCTGAGGAAGCTCAAAAGATCGCCAACCGGCTGGGCTGGGTCAGGGCCCCGAAACGGATGCGGCCCAAGCTTCCGGAACTTTCGGCCTTTGCCGAGGAGGTCAAAGACCGGTTCCAGGAGATCGTCTGGTGCGGTATGGGAGGCTCGAGTCTCTTTCCCCTGGCTCTTGCCCGAATCTTCGGCCCGCAGGAAGGCTATCCCCGTTTTACGGTCCTTGATACCGACGATCCCGAGACCATCGCCGAGCTTGAGGAAACCCTTCCCTGGGAGAAGACCCTTTTCGTGATCGCAAGCAAGTCCGGCACCACGGTGGAGACCCTGGCTCACTACCGCTATTTCTGGAAAAAACTGGAGGAGAAGGGCCTTGAGCCCGGGGAACGTTTCGTGGCCCTAACCGATCCGGGCTCTCCTCTGGAGGAGGAAGCCCGGAAGAAGGGCTTTCTCCGGGTTTTCCATCATCCTCCAGATGTGGGCGGCCGTTACGCGGCCCTTACGGAGGTGGGTTTGCTGCCGGCGGCTCTCATGGGGCTCGACCTGGAGAGGGCCCTCTCGGTGGCCGAGGAGATGTTCGAGGCCTCCTCCCCGGAACTTCCCTGGAGCTACAATCTCTCGGCCTGGCTGGCCCAGTACATGGTGGAGCATTTCATCCACGGCAAGGACAAGCTCACCCTTATGGCCGATCCCCTCCTCCGGCCCTTCGCCCTGTGGATCGAGCAACTGGTGGCCGAAAGTCTGGGCAAACAGTTCATGGGCATCATTCCCATCGTGGGCGAGAGTCCAGGTTCGCCCACGGTCTACGGTCCGGATCGGTATTTCGTTTACCTGGGTCTCCGGGGGCGGGAAAACCTCTACCGGCGTCTTTTTTCGGATCTCCGGGAGGCCGACTTCGAACTCAAGACCTATTTTCTCGAGGATCGTTACGAGATCTTCGCCGAGTGTGTGCGCTGGGAGCTGGCGGTGGCCCTGGCCGGGGCCTTTCTGGGGGTGAATCCCTTCGATGAGCCGGACGTGGTGCGGGCCAAAGAGAAGACCCGCGAGGTCCTGGAAACCTTCAGGAAAACCGGAGAATTCCCGGTGGAATTTTACCTGGATGAGGAAAGCGGAATCGGGTTCCTTTACGCCGAGACCACCCGCATTCAATATCCCCGCCTGAGCGCCCTGGTAAAGAAGTTCTTCCAGGACATGTCTCCCTGGGGCTACGTGGCCCTTCTGGCCTATCTTCCTCCGGATCCCGAACTGGAGGAATTCTTCCGGGACCTCCGGACACTTATACGCGGAAGGCGGCAGTGCAGCACGGTCTTCGGTTTCGGCCCCCGGTACCTTCACTCCACCGGGCAGCTTTTCAAGGGCGGAACCATCTCCGGACGATTCATCATCCTTACCCGCAAAGGGCGTCGGCCGGAGCAGATCATCCCCGGCGAAGGAGTAACCTTCTGGGATCTTCAGTTCGCTCAGGCTTACGGGGACTTCCGGGCCCTGGAGGAAGCCGGCCGGCCGGTGATCCACCTGCATCTTACGGAAAACTACCGGGAGGACCTGCGCAAACTTTACGCTCTCTTTGAGCAGGCCTTAAGACTCTAAAGATGCCGACCCTGCGCCGGATCGCTCTCGGAGGCCTCATTCTGGGGGTGCTGATCCTCATCGGCACGGCGGGCTTTTTCTGGCTGGAAGACCGCCCCCTGTTCGAGGCCTTCTATCTCACCCTCATCACCCTCACCACCGTGGGTTACGGCGACATCGTGCCCCAGAGCACCGCGGGCCGTCTGATCGCCATCTTCATCGCCTTCGGCGGGGCGGGGCTTTTCTTCTACGCCCTGGGGGTGGTGAGCGAGCTGGTCCTGGCCGAGGTCTTTCAGAACTTTTTCGGGAGGCGCCAGATGGAAAAGAGGATCGCGGCCTTAAGAGACCACTACATCATCTGCGGTTACGGACGGATCGGGAAACACATCTGTCATCTCATCAACCGGGAACTGCCCTTCGTGGTGGTGGAAAACGATCCGGAGGTGATAAAGGAGATCGAGGCCGAGGGCTACCTTTACATCCAGGGCGACGCCACCAACGAGGAGGTGCTCGTGAGGGCCGGGATCGAGCGGGCCCGGGGAGTGGTGAGCGTGTTGCGCTCAGATGCCGACAACGTCTACATCGTGCTCACCGCCCGGAGTCTCAACCCCCGCATCTTCATCATGGCCCGGGCGGATGACGAACGGGTGGTCAAACGCCTCAAACAGGCCGGGGCCAACCGGGTCTTTTCCCCCTATCTCATCGGGGCCCGGCGAATGGCGCTGGCCATCCTGCGCCCGGCGGTTACGGACTTCCTGGAACTCACCACCCCGGAGGTCAACCTGGAGCTCCAGCTGGAGGAGGTCCGCCTGAGCAAAACCTCACCCCTGGTGGGCAAGGACCTGATCTCAAGCCGCATCCGGGAGGTCTCCGGGGCCATCGTACTCGCGGTAAAAAAGGCCTCCGGGGAGATGGTCTTCAACCCCTCGCCGGGCTATGTGCTTGAGGCCGGGGACACCCTCATCGCCCTGGGTGAGCGCGCGGGCCTGGCCCGGCTGGAGGAGCTGGCCTCAGCCTGAGACCCCTCCGGAAATCACGATCAAGTCCCTTTCGGTCACGATCACGTCCACCCGTAAATCATGGGCCTCGTGGGGCACCGCGGGCAGGATCTGAAAGGAGAAGGCCAGGGCCACCCGGGGGGCCGAAAGTCCGGCCAGGAATCGATCGTAGAACCCCCCGCCGTAGCCCAGACGGTATCCCCGGCGATCGAAAGCCAATCCTGGAACCAGGATGAGATCCGCCTCCTCGGGAGAGACCACGGGGTTTTGCCGGGGCGGCTCGGGTATCCCGTAAGGCCCGGGCACGAGCTCTCCCAGGGTGAAGACCCGATGGAAGACCAGGCGTCTTTCCCGGAGGAGCGTCCGGGGAAGGGCCACCCGCTGGCCACGCAGAAGGGCCTCCCCCAGGGCCGGAAAGGTCTCCACCTCGGTCCCAAAGGAGGCGAAAAAGAAGATGGTCCGGGCCCGGCGAAAAAGCTCGCTGGCGGTAAGTTTGCGGCAGATGATCCGGGAGAGTCGTTTCCTCTCCTCCGGTGCCAGGGCCGCCCTTCGGGCCCTGATTTCCGCCCGCAGACGTCTCTTTTCCTCCCCCAAACTTGACATGTCAGCCCCCTGCGTTTTAATCCTAAGCCAGAATTCCATATTTTCGGGAGATCGAAATGAAACACCTGAAACGTATCCTGGATCTTTCCCGAGAGGAAGCCGAAAGGTTCATACGGAGAGGGCTTGAGCTCAAAAGGAGGCTCAAAGCCGGTCTTCCGCACCGTCCCTTGGCCGGAAAGATCCTGGCCCTGATCTTTGAGAAACCCTCCACCCGCACCCGGGTCTCCTTCGAGGCCGCCATGCTGAAGCTCGGGGGGGAGACCATCTTTCTTTCCTCGCGGGATCTTCAGCTGGCCCGGGGCGAACCCCTCAAGGATACCGCGCGGGTGCTTTCCCGCTATGTGGACGGGATCGTGGTGCGAACCTTCGGCCAGGAAGTGGTGGAGGAGCTGGCGGCTTTCGCCTCCGTGCCGGTCATTAACGGTCTTTCGGACAAGTTTCATCCCTGTCAGGTGCTTTCGGACCTCATGACCGTGGTGGAAGCCGGACGCCGGCTGGAGACTCTGCGGGTGGCCTGGGTGGGGGACGGCAACAACATGGCCAATTCCTGGCTTGAGGCCGCGGCGCTCTTCGGATTCGAACTCCGGCTGGCCTGTCCCGAGGGTTACGAGCCCGACCAGGATGTGCTGGAAGAGGTCCGCCGGCGGGGAGCCAGGATCGTTCTCACCCGGGACCCGGTGGAAGCCGTGAAAGACGCGGAGGTGGTGAACACCGACGTGTGGGCCAGCATGGGCCAGGAAACCGAGGCCGAAACCCGTCGCAGGGTCTTCCAGCCCTACCAGGTGAACCGGGAGCTTCTCCAGCACGCCTCTCCCGGAGCCATCGTACTGCACTGCCTCCCGGCCCACCGCGGCGAGGAGATCACCGAAGAGGTCCTGGAGGGGCCGCAGTCGGTAGTCTGGGAGCAGTCGGAGAACAAGATGTGGCTCCACGCGGCCGTGCTGGAGACCTTACTCTCCTGAGTCGTCCGGGTCCGGGGCGTTCTCCTCTTTAGGGACCTCCCTTACGGATTCCTCAAGCGCCGCCTTGCGGGAGAGTTTAATGCGACCGGCCTTGTCGATGTCGATGACCTTGACCAGGACCTCGTCCCCCTCGTTGAGGATATCCGTAACCTTGCGGACCCGGCGGTGATCGAGCTGGGAGATATGGATGAGCCCTATCGTGCCCGGGAAGAGTTCCACGAAGGCCCCGAAGTCCGTAACCCGGGTGACCTTCCCCAAGTAGAGTTTGCCGACCTCGGCCTCCTGGGTCAATTCCTCGATCATACGGGCGGCCTTCCTGGCGGTCTCAAGATCGGAGGAATAGATCCTTACCAGCCCGGTCTGATCGTCGATGTCGATCTTCACGTCGCCACAGGCCGCGATGATACCCTTGATGGTCTTGCCCCCCGGGCCGATGACCTGGCCCACCTTCTCGGGATTGATCTCCAGGGTGATCACCCTGGGGGCGTAAACCGAAAGGCTTTCCCGGGGCCTGTCGATGGTCTCCCGCATCCTGGCCAGGATGGCAAGCCGGGCCTCCCGGGCCTGAGCCAGGGCCCGGGCCATGATCTCCCGCGTGATCCCGGCCACCTTCACGTCCATCTGAAAGGCCGTGATGCCCTTCTCGGTGCCGGCCACCTTGAAATCCATGTCGCCCATGCGGTCCTCATCCCCCAGGATGTCCGTGAGCACCACCACCTGATCCCCTTCTTTCACCAGCCCCATGGCGATGCCGGCCACCATGTCCTTTATGGGCACCCCGGCGTCCATAAGAGAGAGCGTGGCCCCGCAGACCGTGGCCATGGAGGAGGAACCGTTGGACTCGAGCACGTCCGAGACCACCCGGATGGTGTAGGGGAACTCCTCCTCACCCGGGATGACCGGACTCAGGGCCCTTTCGGCCAGCATGCCGTGCCCGATCTCTCTCCTGGAAGGCCCCCGAAGGGGCTTGACCTCCCCCACGCAGAAGGGCGGAAAGTTGTAGTGTAGCATGAAGTGTTTGAAGATCTCCTCTCCGGGAAGATCCAGCCGCTGTTCCTCCTCGGGGCTTCCCAGGGTGGTCACCACCAGCACCTGGGTCTCCCCCCGGGTGAAGAGGGCCGAACCGTGGGTGCGGGGCAGCACCGAAACCTCACAGGAGATGGGCCGGATGTCTTCGGGCCCCCGACCGTCTATCCGGCGCCCTTCCCTTAAGATCATTTCCCGCATGCGGAGTCTTTCAAGCTCCTCCAGATATTCCCGGATCTCGGCTTCCCGGCCCGGGGCCTCCTCCCCCAGCAGGGAGACCACGGCCTCAAACAATTCCCGGCGCTTGCGGTTGCGGTCCTGCTTGCCGGGAGTGCGCAGGATCTCGGCCAGTTTTTCTTCCGCCAGATGGAAGACCCGCTCCCGCAGGGCCTCATCCGGAGCGGGTTCCTCGAAAACCATCTTGGGCCGACCGGCCTTCTCCCGAAGTTCACGCTGTAAGGCCAAAAGGGGCTTGAGACCCTCGTGGGCGAAAAAGAGGGCCTCCTCCATCACGGACTCCGGGATCTCCCGGGCCAGCCCCTCCACCATCACGATGGCCTCCTCGCTTCCAGCCACCACCAGATTGAGATCGCTTTCCCGGAGTTCCGAAGCCGTGGGGTTTAGAACCAGCCGGCCGTTCACCCGTCCCACCCGCACCGCGGCGATGGGCCCCTTGAATGGAATGTGGGAGAGCTCCAGGGCCGCGGAGGCCCCGGTGATGGCCAGAATGTCCGGATCGATCTCCGGATCCATGGAAAGCACGGTGGCGATCACCTGGGTCTCGTAACGCCACTTCTTGGGGAAAAGCGGCCTTATGGGCCGGTCGATGAGTCGGGCGGTAATGACCTCCTTCTCGCTGGGACGCCCCAGCTCCCGCTTGAAATAACCCCCCGGAATACGCCCCGCGGCGTAATACATCTCCTGGTACTCCACCGTGAGAGGCAGGAAATCCATCTCCCTGGTCTCCTCGGAAGCCACCACCGTCACCAGCACCACCGTGTCGCCACAGCTCACCATGACCGCACCGTGGGCCTGTTTGGCCACCCGGCCGGTCTCGATCACGAACCGGCGACCGTTAATCTCGGTTTCCACGCGATGCATCTGAACCTCCGTTTCGGTTTAGCCTCTGAGACCCAGGGCCTTCACCAGCTCGCGATAGCGCTGAAAATCGGTGCGACGCAGGTAATTGAGAAGCTTGCGTCTCTGCCCCACCAGTTTGAGAAGCCCCCGACGGGAATGATGGTCCTTCTTGTGGACCCGGAAGTGCTCTTCCAGCTGCTTGATGCGGGCCGTAAGAAGGGCGATCTGCACCTCCGGCGAACCGGTGTCGTTCTCATGACGCTGAAACTTCCTGATGATCTCGGTCTTGATCTCCGGATCAAGGGGCATCTTCCTCCCTCCTTGATATGAATTTAAGCCCCCGGGTGGCCAGGCCGACCCCGGAGCTTAGCCTTATCTAAACCTAGGAAACGAAAACCCGCAACATTTCCGCCCAACCATCCCCGGAAAGCCTTTCCGGGTAGTAGGTGACCGCCACCAGATCCCCCTCCTCGGTGACGATCCGGAGCCAGGGGACCCGGGGCCTGCGGGGCACCTTCTGTAAACGGATGAGGTTGCCGAGCACGCTCAGGGAGAGGGGTCGACCCTGACGCAGACGCCGGGCCATCTCGGCCGAGACCACGATGGCCGGAATGAAGTCCAGGGCCTGGGCTACGGGGATGATCCGGGCCTCAAGCCCTCCTTCCCGATGAAGCCTTTCCACCTCCGAGAGACTTAAGGCCTGCTCCAGGGTGAAGGGCCCCTTCCGGGTCCGGCGCAGTTCAACCAGGGCGGCGCCGCAGCCCAGTTTCAACCCCACCTCATGGACCAGTGAACGCACATAGGTGCCCTTGCTGCAATAGACCTCGAAGTGGACCCGCGGGGGATCGAAGCGCTGAAGCCGGAACTCCAGGATCTCAACCTGTTTGGGTTCTTTCCTGACGGTTACCCCCTTGCGAGCCCACTGGTAAAGGGGCCGTCCCCGATACTTGGCCGCGGAATAAGGAGGAGGAACCTGCTCAATGATCCCAACGAATTCCTCCATCACCCGGGCCACTTCCTCGGAAGAAATTTCCGGCACGGGTCTGCGCTCCACCACCTCCCCGGTGAGGTCATAGGTCTCGGTGATGATCCCCAGCTCAAAGACCCCCTCATACCGTTTGTCCCCTTCCAGGATGAATTGCGCGATCTTGGTGGCCCGGCCCAGACAGATGGGCAGCACCCCGGTGGCAAAGGGGTCCAGGGTGCCTCCATGGCCGGCCTTCCTCACCCTGAGAAGACGCTTGATCTTCTCCACCGCTTCCGTGGAACTCATGTCCCGGGGTTTGTCGAGCACCAGAACACCCTCAATCGCCATCTTCGGCCTCCAGACTGGCAAGGATTAGTCTTCGGACCAGACTTACCACCTCCTCCACCGCAAGGCCCCTCTTCCGGAAACCCGCGGCCCGGACGTGACCTCCGCCGCCCTCCGAGGCCGCAAGTTCGGCCACATCGATTCGCCCCCGACTCCGGAGGCTCACCCCCACCTCTCCGGGCTTAAGCTCCTTCACCATGGCCGAGATCTCCACCCCTCGCATACTCCGGAGAAAGGTGGCCAGATCCTCGGCCTCGGCCGGCCGGGCTCCGGTCTCCTCGAAATCCTTCAGGGTAAGGTAGGAGAGCACGCCCCGTCCTCCGAAAAGGATCTCCCGCCGCTCGAGCACCCGGCGCATGAGCTCGAAACGAGCCGGAGGGTGATTCTCAAGGAGTCTCTCGCCCACCACCGCCGGTCGGGCTCCCAGGCGAACCAGGTCCGCGGCCACCCGGAAGGCCTCCTCCCGGGTGTTCTCAAACCGGAACCCCCCGGTATCGCTGTAAAGGCCGGCGTAAAGGTTTTCGGCCGCCTCGGCCGAAATCTCCCAGCCGAGCTCCCGGAGGAGGCGATACACCAGAAGCGCCGTGGCCGGGGCCCGGGGGTCCACCATCCGCAAGCCCGGAAGCGCCTCCCCGGTCCGGGCGTGATGGTCCAGAATGACCCTCTCCCGAGCGGCCTTAACCACCGGGGCCACCTCCCCCAGTCGCGTTTCCTCCGAAAGATCAAAGACCAGGGCCACGCTCTCCTCCACCGGAAAGGAATCCTTACGGAAGTCCTCCAGGGTGACGAGATCCCCGAAACCGTGCAGGAAATCCAGAAAAGAAGGCCCCCTCTCCTCTAGCAGGGGCAGGCTCCGGCGGCCCCGGTTCTTCAACACCAGGTGCATGGCCAGCACCGAACTCAGCCCGTCGGCGTCGGGGTTCACGTGGGTGGCCAGGACGAAACTTTCGGCCTCTTCAAGAATCCTCTTTATGTTCTCCATGACGGATACCTTCCAGTAGAGCCTCTAAGGCCGCGGCGGTTTCCGGACGACGGTCGGGATGGAAGTCTATCTCCGGTAAATATTTGAGGTAAAGGTGTTCTCCCAGGAGGTGACGAATGTATTTATGGGCCCGTCGGAACCCCCTTTCGGCCCGCCGCCAGTCTTCCTCCTCCCCGTGAACGCGATAATAAACGTGGGCCCGCCTCAGATCCGGAGTGACCTCCACCTCCGAAATGGTGATAAACCCCTGAAGGTCGGGATCCCGGATCTCTTCCATGAGGATCACGGAAAGGGCCTCCCTTATGAGTTCGGCTACCCGAAGGTGTCGGTAGTGCATCTCAGAAGGAAATGAAATCGATTTCGGCCGAAAGCAGTTCCAGCCCGTCGAAACCCTCCACGAAGGAAAGGACCTCGTTCAACCGGCGATCCACCAGGGCCTGATCCGACCCCACCGTGGAGACCCCGATGACGGCCTTCTGCCAGAGATCCTGCTCCCCGACCTCGGCCACCGAGATCTTCCTGAACCGGGCCTCCAGACGGTGGACCAGACTCCTGACCACCTGGCGCTTGCCCTTGAGGGAATGATTCCCCGGGATAAAAAACTCCATCCTCACCACACCGACCACCATACCCCTAAAGTTCCTTCCGGATTTCGACCATCTCGTAGGCCTCGATCAGATCGCCCTCCTTGATGTCCTGGAAGTTCTCAAGCCCCACGCCGCACTCGTAGCCCGCGGCCACTTCCTTCACGTCCTCCTTGAAACGCTTGAGGGAGGCAATCTTTCCGGTATAGACCACCACCCCTTCCCGCAGGAGGCGCACGTTTCCACCCCGCACGAGCTTGCCTTCTTTCACGTAGCAGCCGGCCACCGTGCCCACCCGCGGCACCCGGAAGGTGGCCCGGACTTCGGCCAGACCGATGATCCGCTCCTCGTACTCGGGCTCGAGCAACCCGGCCAGGGCCTTCTTGACCTCTTCGATGGCCTGGTAGATCACGTCATAGAACCGGATGTCCACCTTCTCCTGCTTGGCCACCTCTTTGGCCTTGGCTGTGGGCCGGACGTTGAAGCCGATCACGATGGCCTCGGAGGCCGCGGCCAGCATGACGTCGCTCTCGCTGATGGCCCCGAGGCCGGAACGGATAATGTTCACCCGCACCTCGTCCGTGGAGAGTTTCCGCAGGGCCTCGGAGAGGGCCTCTAGCGTGCCCTGGACATCGGCCTTGAGCACGATCTTGAGTTCCTTGATCTCGCCTTCCTTGAGTTTCTCGAAGACCTTGTCCAGCGAGAGCCGGGCCTTCTTGGCCTGTTCTTCCTCCCGGGCCTTGCGCTGACGGTATTCAGCCACCTTTCGGGCCGCCCCCTCATCCGGCATGACAATGAAATCGTCTCCGGCCTGGGGTACCTCCTCAAAGCCCAGGACCTCCACCGGGGTGGCCGGCGGGGCTTCCTTGAGCCGGTCGCCCCGTTCGTTGAGCATGGCCCGTACCCGCCCGAAGGTCATGCCGGCCACGAAGGGATCGCCCTCCCGCAGCGTACCCTCCTGGACGATGACGGTGGCCACCGGCCCCTTTCCTTTGTCGAGCCGGCTCTCGATGATCCGCCCCCGGGCCGGGCGATCCGGAGCGGCCTTGAGCTCCAGCATCTCCGCTTGGAGAAGCACCAGCTCCAGAAGATCCTCTATCCCCTGGCGCTTTTTAGCCGAAACCTCCGCCATCAGGGTCTCGCCTCCCCAGTCCTCCGGCACCAGCCCCAGCTCCGCAAGCTCGCTCTTGACCCTTTCGGGATTGGCGTCCGGCTTGTCGATCTTGTTGATGGCCACCACGATGGGCACCCCCGCGGCCCGGGCGTGATCGATGGCCTCCCGGGTCTGGTCCATCACGCCGTCGTCCGCAGCCACCACCAGGATGACGATATCCGTAACCTGGGCTCCCCGGGCCCGCATGGAGGTGAAGGCCTCGTGTCCCGGGGTGTCGATAAAGGTGATCTCCCGACCGTCGGGCAGCCTGACCTTGTAAGCCCCGATGTGCTGGGTGATGCCTCCGGCCTCCCGTGAAGCCACGTCCGTTTTCCGGATGGCATCCAGGAGGGTGGTCTTACCGTGGTCCACGTGCCCCATCACGGTCACGATGGGCGGACGGGGCCGGAGTTCCTCGGGCGAGGGCGGCACGTACTCAAGC
>JALWCD010000020.1 GCA_027036915.1 Thermodesulfatator sp.
GGGTAAAGGACGGCTATGCCCGGAATTACCTGATACCCAAGGGGCTGGCCATCCCGGCCAACCGGAAAAATCTGGCGGCCATGGAAAGGGAGCGGCGGATCATCCTGGCCAAGGCCGAACGGGAGCGCAAAAAACACATGAGCCTGGCGGAAAAACTGGAGGCCCTCACTCTGACCATCCCTCAGCGGGTAATCGAAGAAGATCGGCTCTATGGCTCGGTTTCGGCCCAGGACATCGTAAGTGCTCTCGCGAAGGAAGGCTTTGAGATCTCCCGCAAGCAGGTCCTCCTGGAGTCCCCCATCAAGACCCTGGGGGAATACGAGGTGCCCATCCGTATCTCTCCGGAAGTCACCGCCAAGCTTAAAATAAACGTGGTGCCCCTGGAAGAATAGCTTGGCCCGCAAAAAAGAAGCCCCGGCCCTGCTTCTGGACCGTCTTCCGCCTCAGAACCTGGAGGCGGAAAGGGGGGTGTTGGGGAGTATTTTCCTTGAACCCTCCGTTATCCTCAAGGTGGTAGAAGTTCTCTCTCCGGAGGACTTCTATCGGGAGGCCCACGCCGAAATCTACCGGGCCATGCTGGCCCTTTTCGAAAGACACGAACCCATTGACCTCATCACGGTTCACGACGAACTTCTCTCGCGAGGAACCCTGGAGGAGGTGGGCGGGGCCACCTATCTCGCCGAACTGGCGGGGTTGCTCCCCACCTCGGCCCACGCCGTCCATTATGCCCAGATCGTCAGGGAGAAGGCTCTCCTGCGGCGTCTGATCCGGGCCGCCACCGAGATCGCCGCCCGGGCCTACGAGGCCAATGAACCGGTGGAAGACATTCTGGAGGCCGCGGAGAAGGCCGTCTTCGAGCTCCGGTCCTACTCCGAGCGGGAGGGTTTCAGAAGCATCAAGGATCTCATAAAGGACGCCATCCGGAACCTAGAAAAATTGCACCAGCGTCCGGAGCTGATTACCGGGGTTCCCACCGGTTTTACGGATTTCGATCACATGACCGCCGGGCTACAGCCCGGAGATCTCATCATCGTGGCCGGCCGGCCCAGTATGGGTAAGACCTCTCTGGCCCTTAACATCGCCTGTTACGCGGCTGCCGAAGCCGGCGTCCCGGTAGGGATTTTCTCGCTGGAAATGAGTCGGGAGCAACTAGCGGCCCGTATGCTCTGCGCCGAGGCCCGGGTCAACCTTCAGAGCCTGCGCACCGGACGGATTTCGGAGAGCGAATGGCAGAGGCTGACCTTTGCGGCCAACAAACTCTCCCGGGCCCCCATTTACGTGGACGACACCCCGGCCCTTTCCATTCTGGACCTCCGGGCTAAGGCCCGGAGACTCATGAGCGAACACGGCCTGGGGCTCATCATCATCGACTATCTCCAGTTGCTACAGAGCCGCGAACGCCGTGAACGGAGGGAACAGGAGATCTCCGAGATTTCCTCCTCGCTTAAGGCCATGGCCAAGGAGTTCAACGTGCCGGTGGTGGCCCTTTCCCAGCTCAATCGCCGGGTGGAAGAGCGCCCTGACAAACGGCCTCAGCTTTCCGACCTGCGGGAATCAGGAGCTATCGAGCAGGACGCGGACCTCATCGTTTTCATCTACCGGGACGAGGTTTATAACCGGGATACGCCCCACAAAGGTGTGGCGGAACTCATCATCGGCAAACAACGCAACGGCCCCACCGGCGTGGTCAAGCTGGCCTTCCAGGCCCCTTACTCCACCTTCGCCAACCTCTCCGAGATCGAAGCCGAGATTTAATACACCACCCGGTTCTTTCCCTCTCTTTTGGCCTGGTAAAGTTTTTGATCTGCAATTTCTAAGAGACCGGAAGGAGTAAGTCCCTCTTTCCAGGAGGCAAGTCCTATACTTACGGTGATCTGAGGAACTGGTCCAACCGAGAGGGTTGAGACCGCCCGGCGTATTCTTTCAGCTATGTGCAGAGCCTTTTTTTCGGATGTACGGGGCAGAACCACCAAAAATTCTTCTCCCCCATAGCGAGCCGCTATATCCGAAATGCGGAGATTGCTCTCCAGAACACCGGCTACAGCCTGCAATACTTTATCCCCTATCTGATGGCCATAGGTGTCATTCACCAGCTTAAAATCATCGATATCAATCATCAGAATGGAGATCTCCTGCATAGAAGTCGGAGCACGAGAAAGTTTTTGGAGGGTACGTTCCAGATAGTCCGCAACGAAACGGCGGTTGTAAAGCCCGGTAAGGGGATCGCGAAGGCTTTCTTCCTTTTGTTTTTGATAAAGTATAAACACCTTATAAAGCAAGTAGGCGGTAATAATGGCATTAGTCAGAGGAACCACATAGAAAGTCCACCATGGGTGATGGGGCGCCAGAAAAAAACATCGATGTATATAGGCCGCTATCGAAAAGAAAGACATGGAAAAAAGAAAAATTGAAAGAAACAGAAACTTTTTCTTCCATTTCTCGAACAGAAAACTTTTTGTCGTCCAGTCCTTCACCTCTAAACCGAGGTCATGGAGTTAGAACTCTGACAGGTGTGACTCAAATGTCCACAGGCCGCCCCGATGTCGAGCCCCTTGCTCTTGCGCACGGTGGCCACCAGTCCCTCGGAAAGGATGATCTCCTGGAAACGCCGGATCCTCTCCTCCGAAGGCCGTCTGAAAGGCAACTCCGGATGGGGATTGAAGGGAATGAGATTGACCTTGACCGGAATTCCCCGCAGGATCTCCACCAGCCGGCGAGCCTGCCAGGGCTGATCGTTTACACCCGCCAGCAACACATACTCGATGGTGATCCGGGCCCCCCGACGGAGGGGATAGTCCCGACAGGCCGCCAGGATCTCCTCCAGGGGATAACGCCGGGTGGCCGGAATGAGTTTCGCCCGCAGATCGTTGTCCGGAGCGTGAAGGGAGATGGCCAGGGCCACCGGAAACTCCTCGGCCAGGGTCCGCATCTGCGGTACCAGGCCCACGGTGGAGACCGTGGTCCGTTTACGGGCGAAGTGAAAACCCCGGGGGTGAGTGAGGATCCTGAGGGCCTTTACCAGATGACGGTAATTGGCCAGGGGTTCCCCCATGCCCATAAAAACCAGATTCCGGAGGGGCTTTTCCGTAAGACCGGCTTCTTCCATGAACCGTCGGGCCAGAATGACCTGTGAGACGATCTCCCCGACCGAGAGATTACGGCGGAACCCCATCCGCCCCGTGAGGCAGAAGCGACATCCCATGGCGCAGCCCACCTGAGTGGAAACACAGAGGGTGAAATGATCCCTCTCCGGAATAAGCACACACTCCACTACCTCCCCGTCAAAAAGACGGAGCCCAAGTTTGGCCGTTCCATCCGTAGAAAGTTTCCGACTCACCACCTGGGGGAGGTCAAGCGTAGCCTTATCCGAAAGCTTATCCCGAAGGGCTTTGGGTAAGTCCGTCATCCGGGAAAAGTCTTCCACTTCGGGACGCACCAGCCAGCGAAACACCTGACGCCCCCGGTAGGCCGGTTCTCCAAGCGAAAGGAAAAACGCCTCAAGCTCTTCTAGCGTGAAATCTCTCAAATTCACCTTCATAATTCCAGCGGTTTCACCGAAAAGACATGGGGAAGATTCCGCAGGGCCGAAAGGACCTTTTCGTCGGGTAGCTGATCCAGGGAAAGGAGAATGACGTTCCGGCGTTTTTCCGGCTCCTGCCCCACGTACATGCGGGCGATATTGAGACCGGCTTCCCCCAGCGTGACCCCTATGAGTCCGATGACCCCGGGCCGATCCTCGTTATGGATGTAGAGCATGGGGCCCTCGGGCAGGGCATCCAGCCGGAAGTTATTGAGCTTGACGATGCGGGGTTCTTTTTTTCCAAAAAGGGTGCCGGCCACGTAGTTTTCGCCGCCCTTGAATCGGACACGGACTCCTATGAGATTCAGAAAATCCTCCACACTTTCGGTTTTAGATTCCGTGACCTTGATACCCCGTTCCCTGGCCCGGAAGAGCGCATTCACGTAATTCACATCCTCCCGTAAGGCCCTCGAAAGGAGGCCTTTCATCAGGGAAAGAGTCAGGGGAGCGGTATCCAGTTTCGAGACCTCCCCCTGATATTCGATATGGACCTCCTCTATCGGCCCCTCGGCCAGCTGGGCCTGAAGGCCGCCCAGCTTTTCGGCCAGCACCAGATAGGGCTGAAGGACCTTAAGAGTTTCAGCCGAGACCGAAGGCATGTTAACGGCGTTCCGAACCACCCCATGGACCAGAAAATCCACCACCTGCGTGGCCACTGCCACAGCTACGTTCTTCTGGGCCTCAAGGGTGGAGGCCCCCAGGTGAGGGGTGCAGACGAAGTTTTCCATCTGAAGGAGAGGATGTTCGGGATCCGGAGGCTCTTTCTCGAAAACATCCAGAGCCGCGCCCGCCACCTTTCCGCTTTTCATGGCTTCATAAAGGGCCATCTCGTCCACGATCCCTCCCCGGGCACAGTTGATGAGAAGCACGCCCTCTTTCATCCTGGCAAAACTTTCAGCGTTTATGAGATGGTAAGTCTCTTTCATGAGAGGGACGTGCACGGTGATGATGTCGGCCCGGGCGTAAAGCTCATCCAGCGAGACCAGCTCCACCCCCATTTCGGAGGCCTTCTCCGGGGTCACAAAGGGATCGTAAGCGATAACCTTCATTTTGAGCCCCAGGGCCCGTTCGGCCACCACCGAACCGATCCGCCCGAGCCCCACGATCCCCAGGGTCTTGCCCATGAGCTCGCGGCCCATGAATTTCTTGCGTTCCCAGCGTCCGGCTTTGAGCGAGGCCATGGCCTGGGGAATATTCCGGGCCAGAGCGAACATCAGAGCCAGGGTGTGTTCGGCCGCGGAATTGGTGTTCCCCCCGGGACAGTTCATAACCACGATGCCCCGCCGGCTGGCGGCCTCAAGATCCACATTGTCGAGCCCTGTTCCGGCCCGGGCGATGACCTTGAGCCTTTCGGCGGCCTCGATGATTTCGGCCGTAAGTTTCGTCCCGCTCCGGATGATGATCCCATCGGCCTCCCGGATGGCCTC
>JALWCD010000021.1:0-3572 GCA_027036915.1 Thermodesulfatator sp.
ACTCCCCTACGGGCCGCAGACCTGGGGCTCCTTTCGGATCCGGAATTCGAAACCTTGACTCGTAAGCTTTTAAAACAACTCCAGGCCGAAAAAGTAAAAGATCTCGAAAAGATTTGCGATTACCACCGGCTTCTCCTTCTCGGTCCCGAGGTTTTTCTTAAGGTAAGGGATAAGGGTTGCCCGCATCAAAAGCGTTTTCTTTTCGGGGTCCTTTACCCTACCCTTCTAGGCGTCCCTGAGAATGTAATTCTCATTTCTCCCCTTCCCTCCTGCCAAATACTTTCCTTCTACGGTTCTCGCTGGACTCTGATCTATTCCTCGCACCTGCACTACTATGTGCAATATCTCTCTTCCTGTCTTCAAATTAAAGCCTATCAGGTTTCGGATCCTTACGATCTTTCTTTGAAATTTACGGAAGTTCTGAGGGATCTTGAGGAAGGCGCTTTATTTCTCCTGCTCCCGGATCCGGTTTATCTGGATCCCCGAGGACGAAAATTTCTGCACGCGGTCTTTCAAAAGCACTCCATCTCCGGACTTGATCTCCTGGGGTTAAAGGACATACCCCTTAAAAAATTCAGAACCTCGGAAGCGGAATGGGCGGAAGAAGTAAAACGGGTTCTCCAGGAATCGTCTTTACCAGGAAAAAAAGCTTTTCTTTCACCATGAAAAAAATAGCCCTTTTGCTTATCGTGCTTCTTCTCTGGGCCCGGGAAGCCCAGGCCGGGCTCTCTTTTTATACCCTGGCCCAAAAAGAAATTTCCCTGGCTCTGAGTCGGGTCAAGGCCGCCTCCCTTTTCGAAGAGTCCTGGCTTGAGACCCCCTGGCCGGTCACCGTGGTCACACGGGAGGATCTCAAACGTTATGGCTGGGAGACCCTGGCTCAGGTATTAGCCTTCCAACCCTCCTTCCACCTGGTGCAGGATTTGAACCACCTTACCCCTGCCCTCCGAGGGGTATACTTCGCCGAGACCTCTCACCTCCTTTTCCTGGAGGAGGGTTTTCGCCTGAACAGTCCCCAGATGGAAAACTTTCCTCCCTTCTGGAATTACCCTCTGATAAACGTCTTACGAATTGAAATCGTACGCGGAGCCGGTTCAAGTCTTTATGGAGACGCAGCCCTGGCCGGCGTGGTGAGTCTTTACCGCAGGCCAGATGCCGGACGCGAGGCCGGGTTCTGGTGGGGAGAGAGAGGACGAGGCGGAGCCTGGTTCAGAATCAAGAAAAGAAACTTTTTCCTGGATGGAGCCTATTACGATTCTCCGCCTGAAGCCCTGGAACTTTCGTCTTCCGAAGACCGCGCCCTTAATCCCGCTCCGGGGCACCTTCCCTTACGGGAAATCAAAGACAACTATTATTTCGGTCTGGGGTTTAAAGGGAAAACCTGGGGCTTTTTTGGAAGATACTTCCGTTTTGGAGAAACCGGAGCAGCCTCCCTCTTCGGAGAGAATCTTCGTTCCGAAGACCTGTTTGCCGTAAGTCCGGAAAGAAAAACCGAAACCCTTCTTCTGGGTGGTTATTACCGTTTCTTCTGGCGAAGTTTCCAGATAAAGTTTCGGCCTTTTGCAGCCCGTACCCTTGAAGAGTCTCGTTTCCTGACTGGCATGGAAAGGGATTTCCCTGCCCTTTTCCTCTCCCGGGGGGTTCTCCCTCTCAACGTCTCGGTCCGACTTGATTCCTTCCGCTATGGTCTCGAAGGGCTCCTTAACCACCGTACTCCTCGAAGTGAATGGCTTCTGGGGGCCAAAGGCGAGGGCCTTGCCATTCGGGATCTTGAAACCATCAATTACCTGCCTCCGGAGATCTGGCGCCTCTTCGGGGGCCTGCTCCCTTTCCCTGGTCCCATACTCAGAGTCTCTCCGGAAAGACACTACGAGAGCCTGTTTTCTCTTTTTTGCCAGTGGAAATACCAGTTACTCCCGTCTCTCATCTGGAACCTCGGGATGCGTTACGACCACTTTGAGGACTTCGGTGGCCGCATCTCTCCGCGTTTTTCCCTGATTTATCGTCCTCAAAAAAACTGGGCTCTGGTCTTCTCTTATACCCGGGCTTATCAGAGTCCGGCTTACGTTTATCGTGCCATGGCCGAAGGCTATGGAAACGAAAAGCTCGATCTTCAAAAAAGTTCTCAGCTTGCCCTTTCCTGGCGCTACCAGAGAGAACAGAAATTCTTTTTCTCCCTTACCCTTTACCGGCAATGGCACCGGGATCTGGTGCGACTCTCACCCACAGATTATCTCCGCCCCCAGAACCTGGGGGACTGGGATGATCTGGGTCTTGAAGTGGAGGGACGCTATGAAGGACGCCGGTTTTCAGGTTTTTTTAATTACAGCTATCACTTTGTAACCCGTAATCGTACGCCGGAAGGACGCCTGCCCCTTCTTTATGGTTCCCGCATCGCCGGCATCCCCCGCTGGATGTTCAAGGGCGGAATAAGCTACATGGTATATCCCGAGGTCAATCTGGGCCTTTCGTTTAGACTCTGGGGGCGTAGCCGCTTCGGAAATTTTCGGGGTGTATTTTGGACTCCCCCGGTAGCCCTCTGGGACCTGTGTCTGCAAACCGAAAGATCCCGCTGGGAGTTGACCCTTAAGGTGGAAAACCTCTTCGATAAACATTTCTTCCAGTCCGGATTTCTTCCCCCCTATCCTCAGCCCGGCCGAACCTGGTGGCTTAAGTGGACATTAAAGTTCTGATCCCCCCTTTTCCCCCGGGGCTCTCGAGGTTATTTTATAATTTCTGCTTTTAAGGATAACGCCCTCTTCGGGAGGAAGAAAAAATGCTCAGGCCAAATTTCGAAAAAATGGGCGGATTGGTTCCGGCTATCGTGCAGGATGCCGAAACCGGAGAGGTCCTCATGCTGGCCTACATGAACGAAGAAGCCTGGCAGCGGACCCTTGAGACCGGAAAGGCCCATTACTTCAGCCGCAGCCGGGGAAGGATTTGGCTCAAAGGGGAGTCCTCGGGGCATGTGCAGGAAGTGCGCGAGATCCTCCTTGACTGCGACGCCGACACCGTGCTCCTCAGGGTCAAGCAACTGGGAGGTGCGGCCTGTCATACCGGTTACCGGTCCTGTTTCTATCGCCGCCTTAACGGGGATCGGGTGGAAATAGTTTCCCCCAAAATCTTCGATCCGGAGGAGGTCTATGGGCGAAAGGGTGCTTAAGTTTGGCATTCCCAAGGGAAGCCTGGAGAAAGCCACCATTGAACTCCTCGAAAGATCCGGCTGGCGGGTCAAGGTCCACCACCGGAGTTATTTTCCGGAGATCGATGATCCGGAAATCTCCTGTGCCATCTGTCGGGCCCAGGAGATGAGCCGGTACGTGGAGGCCGGGGTGCTGGATGCCGGAATCACCGGAAAGGACTGGATCCTGGAAAACGACTCCCGGGTGGTCCCGGTGGCGGATCTGATCTATTCCAAGGTCAGTAAACGTCCGGCCCGCTGGGTGCTGGCCGTGCCCGCGGACTCCAATATCCGGACCCTGGAGGACCTCCGGGGCAAGAAGATCGCCACCGAGCTCGTCAATTTCACCAGGCGTTACTTCGCCGAGCGCGGCATCGAGGTGGAGGTGGAG